>NZ_JBHUAL010000002.1:0-104232 GCF_042789775.1 Kitasatospora sp. NPDC056800
CCTCCATGTGAGGGGAGGCCCGGCGGCGTTCCGGTCGGCTCCGCGAAATCGGCGGACCAGTCGTTGAACTCGGCCGAGCGGGGCTCCCGTTGCTACCGGAGAGGGCCCGACGGGCGGGCGCCGGGAAGCGCTCGCGCGCCGACCGGTCGCCGCCCGCGGCCCGAACCGTTCACTCAGGAGCGTTCATGAAGAAGATCCAGGCGGCCCTCGTCTCCGCCGCCGCCCTCGCGGGCATCGGGCTGGCCGCGGCTGCGGCTCCCGCCTCGGCGGCCGGCGGGACCACCGCCACCACGCCGGGCGTGCCGATCACGGTGCAGGGCGTTCCCTCGCCGGGTGCGCCGACCACGGTGCCGGGCGCTCCCAGGCCGGGCGTGCCGATCACGCCGGGCAAGCCGGCCGGGCCGGGGGTGGCGCAGGGCCTCGCCGTCGAGCCGGCCGGTTCCGGGAGCACCCCCGTGCCGGGCGTCACGACCTGCAGCGACCGACTGTTCGGCGGCACGTTCTACTGCGGCGGCAGCTACGGCAGCGGGGCGACCTTCTTCGACTTCCGGGACGGCACCCGCCTGATCCTGGTGATCGGCACCAACCACGCGGTGTACACGCGGTCGACCATCGCCAACTCCACCAAGCTGACCGACTGGAAGTCCCTCGGCGGCACCATGGCCGGCAAGGTCGAGATCACCGCGGCGACCATGGGCGGCGCCTTCCGCATCGACGTGCCCGGCGCCGACGGCCGGACCTGGTCCCGGGCCCGGGACACCAATGGCAGCTGGACCGGCTGGACGGCGCGGTAGCGAGCCGGTTCCGGCCGGGTCTTGATCGGGGTGGGGCGGTCCCGGAGAATCGGGCCATGACTGCTCCGGACCGCCCCCTCCTCGTGCGCCGTCTGCACGTGGACCTGGGGCGGGTGTGGGCGGACGGGTGTCGCGGTCGGCGGGTTCCGTCAACCGACCGCAGGCAGTACCGGCCCCAGGAGTGTGTCCGTCCATGGCTCTCACCTTCCACTGGTTCCTCCCCACCAACGGCGACAGCCGGCTGATCGTCGGCGGCGGGCACGGCTCCACGCCCGGCACGGCCGGCTCGGACCGGCCGCCGAGCGTCGGCTACCTCGGCCAGATCGCCCGCAGCGCCGAGCAGTTGGGCTTCGAGGGGGTGCTGACGCCGACCGGGGCCTGGTGCGAGGACGCCTGGCTGACCACCGCGATGCTCAGCCAGGTGACCGAGCGGCTGAAGTACCTGGTGGCGTTCCGGCCCGGGCAGATCAGCCCGACGCTGGCCGCGCAGATGGCCGCCACCTACCAGCGGCAGTCCGGCGGGCGGCTGCTGCTCAACGTGGTGACCGGCGGGGAGTCCGCCGAGCAGCGCGCCTACGGGGACTTCCTGGACAAGGACGCCCGGTACGCGCGGACCGGGGAGTTCCTGGGCATCACCCGGCGGCTCTGGGCGGGGGAGACGGTCGACCACCACGGGCCGCACCTGCGGGTCGAGGGGGCGCGGCTGAACCGGCTGCCGGACCCGGTCCCGGCGGTGTACTTCGGCGGCTCCTCCCCGGCCGCCGGCGACGTCGCCGCCGAGCACGCGGACGTCTACCTGACCTGGGGCGAACCGCCCGCCCAGGTCCGGGAGAAGATCCGCTGGATCCGCGGCCTGGCCGCCGCCCGGGGCCGGACCGTACGGTTCGGCATCCGGCTGCACGTGATCACCCGGGACACCGCCGCCCAGGCCTGGGCGGAGACCGAACGGCTGCTCGCCGCGATGGACCCGGAGCGGGTGCGGGAGACCCAGCGGGCGCTCGCCCGGAGCGAGTCGGAGGGCCAGCGGCGGATGCTCGCGCTGCACGGCGGCTCGGCGCGGCGGCTGGAGGTGTACCCCGGACTGTGGGCCGGCATCGGGCTGCTGCGCGGCGGCGCCGGGACGGCGCTGGTGGGCAGCCACCGGGAGGTCGCGGACCTGATCTGCGAGTACCACGGGCTGGGCGTCGACGAGTTCGTGCTGAGCGGGATGCCGCACCTGGAGGAGGCGTACTGGTTCGGCGAGGGCGTGCTCCCGCTGCTCGCCGCCCGCAACCTGTGGTCCCGCCCGTAGCGGGCGCCCGCTCCGCGCGTCGACCCGCAAACCGCTGGTCAAGCGCCCCCGCCGGACCGAGAATTCATGGCATGACCCAGCAGCCCCTGCTCCTCCTCGACGTGGACGGACCGCTCAACCCCTACGCCGCGCCGAAGCGGAGGCCCGAGGGCTACGCCACCCACCGGCTGCGCCCCTCCTGGTGGGTGGCGAAGCAGGAGCACCTGGCGGCGGTCCAGGCCCGGCAGGCGACCCGTGCCAGGCACGCCAAGCCCCCCGCCGTCCGGGTCAAGCCGCTGCGGGTCTGGCTCAACCCCTCGCACGGCGCGGAACTGCTGGCACTGCCCTACGAACTGGTGTGGGCCACCGGCTGGATGGGCGACGCGAACACCCACATAGGCCCGCACCTGGGCCTGCCCGAACTCCCGTACATCAGCTGGTCCGACCTGTTCGGCGAGGCGCGGGACGGGCTGCACTGGAAGACCAGGGACGTGGTCGCCTGGGCCGCCGGACGCCCGTTCGTCTGGGTGGACGACGAACTCGGCCCGCGGGACGAGGAGTGGATCGAGGCGAACCACCCCGGCCCGGCGCTCGCCCTGCACGTCAACCCCCGACTCGGCCTGCTCGCCGACGACTTCGCCACGCTACGGGATTGGGCGGAGGGGTGTGCTGTTCCAGGGGCGTGAACGGAGAAGGGTGGGGCGCGCGAGGTGTGAACGGTCGAGCGGAGTGCGCCGAGCGCCCCGTTGTGCTCGGGGCGCCGCCCTTTCTACCGTCCCGTCATGACCATTCTCACGGAGCCCATCGGCAGCATCCCCCGGCCGAGCACTCTGCTGAACGCCCTGACCGAACACGCCGAGGGGCGGCTGTCCGACGCCGACCTGAAGAAGCTGCAGGACGAGGCCACCGCCGACACCCTGGCCAGGCTGGCGGAGCTCGGCTGCCCCGTCCTGGTGGACGGCGAGCAGGCGAAGCCGAGCTTCGTCACGTACCCCCTCGCCGGGCTGACCTCCCTCGCCGGGGACGGCGCCGTCATCCCCTTCGCCGACGGACACACCCGGCAGCTGCCGCGGCTGACCGCCGGACCCTTCCGGTACCGGGTCCGCGCCGAGACCTATCTGCGCGACGCCCTGCGGCACACCTCGCAGCCCGTCAAGCAGGCCGTCATCGCACCCTCCGCGCTCAGCCTGCTCTACCCCGCCGACGGCATCGACGGGTACTCGCGCGAGAACTTCCTGGAGGACCTGGCCGACGAGGCCGAGGCCGACATTCGCGGCTGCCTGGACGCGGGTGCCCACGTCGTCCAACTCGACTTCACCGAGGCCCGGTTGTCGCTCAAGCTGGACCCGTCGGGCACTCTGCTGGACGACTTCGTGGCCCTCAACAACCAGGTGCTCGACCGGTTCGCCGAGGAGGAGCGGGCCCGCCTCGGCGTGCACACCTGCCCGGGCGGGGACCAGGACTCCACCCACAGCCTGGACGTCGACTACGCCGAGCTGCTGCCGAAGCTCTTCCGGCTCAGGGTCGGCAACTTCTACGTGCAGCTGGCGAGCGAGGCCGACCCCGACCGCGTGCTCGCCGTCATCGCGGATCAACTCCGCCCCGGAATCCGGGTGTTCGTCGGAGTGACCGACCCGATCGACCCCAGGGTGGAGACCCCGGAGGAGGTGCGGGACCGGGTGCTGGCCGCAGCCCGGCACATCCCGGTCGACCAGCTCGGCACGACCGACGACTGCGGATTCTCACCGTTCGCAGACGACGCCTCCACCTCGCGGGACACCGCCTTCGCCAAGATCGCGGCCCGCGTGAAGGGCACCGCCCTGGCGGCGGAGGCGCTCGGGCTCCAGTAGCGCTCGCTGGGTCGGCCGGGGTGTGCTGCTGTGCGTCCGCCCGTCCGCCCCGCCGTCCACCCGCTCGCCCGGCCTGACGGGCGGGCGGACGGCGGCCGGGGGTGGGCTGGTGTTGCGCCGGTCAGGCCGAACCGAGCACGGCCTCAAGGGCGTTGAGGAACCGGTCGGTGGTCGCCTCGTCCCGGACGGCGATCCGCAGCCACTCCTCGCCCAGCCCCGGGAAGGTGTCCCCGCGCCGGACGGCGAAGCCGTGCTCGCGCAGCCGCCGCCGGACCGCCGCCGCCTCGGGCAGCCGTACCAGAACGAAGGAGGCGGCCGGTTCGCCGTACAGCCGCACCGACGGGAAGGCGGCCAGGCCCTTCACCAAGTGCTCGCGCCAGAGCGCCAGTTCGGCCGCCGCCAGCTCCGCCTCGGCGAGCGCCGCCGGGCCGCTGCACGCCTCGGCGGCGGCCAGTGCCGGGGTGGAGACCGGCCAGAGCGGCTGGGCGGCGCCGAGGTCGGCGATCAGCGGTGCGGGTCCGAGCACGTAGCCGATCCGCAGTCCGGCCAGCCCCCAGGTCTTGGTGAGGCTGCGCAGCACGACGACCCGGCCGGGCAGGTCCCGGGCGGAGGCGAGGGACTCCCGCTCGCCCGGGACGGTGTCCATGAACGCCTCGTCCACCACCAGGGTGCGCCCCGGCCGGGCCAGTGCGGCGACGGCCTCGGCGGGGTGCAGCACGGAGGTCGGGTTGGTCGGGTTGCCGAGGACGACCAGGTCCGCCTCCTCGGGGACGGCGCCCAGCCGGAAGTCGTCCCCGGGGGCGAGCAGTACCCGGTGCACGTGGTGTCCGGCGTCCCGCAGGGCCGCCTCCGGCTCGGTGAACTGGGGGTGCACCACGACGATGTGACGTGGCGTCAGCACACGCGCCAGCAGGACGAAGGCCTCCGCCGCCCCCGAGGTGAGCAGCACCTCCTCGACCGGGCGGGCGTGCCGGGCGGCCACGGCGGCGCGTGCGGCGCTCTGGTCGGGATAGGCGGCGAGGTCGCCGAGGGTGGCCGCGAGGTGCTCGCGCAGCCAGGTCGGGGGAGTGCCGGTGCGGACGTTGACGGCGAGGTCGACCAGGCCGAGCCCGTCGGCGCGCACCTCGGCGTCGCCGTGGTGGCGCAGGTCGGGTTCGGGGGCGGTCACGCGGGGTCTCCTCGCTGGGTGGTGCGGCTGGTTCGGGTGGTCGCGACTGGTGGTGGACGTGATGCGGTTCTACGGGCCCGGTGGCACGGCGGGCCGCGGGTCGTCGCCGAGGTCGAGCGGTGCGAGCCGTCCGTGCGGCGCCGCCCGGGCGATCGCGACCGTGGCCCGCGCCGACTTCCGCTTGGTGACCACGAGCCGGCCCCCCGGCGCGCTCGCCAGCGCCGCGGCCTCGGCCACGCTCGCGGTGCCGACGGCCGTACCGACGGCGGCGGAGGGGTTCGGCACCGGCACGCCCGCGAGCGCCTCGGGCGGGTGCTCGTCCACGGGTACGCCGGTGAGGTGGTCGGCCGCCCAGCGCACCGCCGGGTGGTCCGCCTTGCCCGCCACGGTGGCCAGCCGGGCCACCTCGGAGCGGTCCAGCCCGGCCTCCCGGAGGGTGTCCGTCAGCAGCCGCAGCACCTCGGTCCGCTCGGCGCCGCTGCTCGCACCGATCCCGACCACCAGGGTGCGGGGGACGACGGCGACCAGTCCGCTCACGTGCCGCACCCTTTCGTCCCAAGCTCCGGTGATCCCACCACGCCCGGGCGGAACGGGTCAATCGCGGCGGGTGTGAGATCCGACGCCGGTGCCGTCGCCGCTCCCGACGCCCTTCCCGATGTCCTTGCCGATGCTCTTCCCGACGCCGCCGGTCCGCCGGGGCGCGGCAGCTGTTCGTCTGTTCTTCACTTGTCTTGTGCGGTACACGTCACCGCGGCACTCCTACTGTTCTCGGCGCTCCCGCCAGGAAGCCCCGACATCCGGAGGACCCCATGGCCTTCGCACGACTGCGCACCCCCGGCACCCCCTCTTCCGCCGTCGCCCCCCTCCCGCGCCCCGGCCGCCGCCGGCCGCGCCCGCTCCGTCCGCTCACCGCGCTGGCCGCCGGCCTCGGCCTGGTCGCCGGCTCGCTCGGCCTCTGGGCCGCCGGCGGCAGCGCGGCCGCCGACACCGCCGCGGGCGCCGCCGCCGGGCTGCCCGCACCCGACCACGTGGTCGTCGTCGTCCTGGAGAACCACGCCTACTCCCAGGTGATCGGCAGCTCCAAGGCCCCGTACATCAACACCACCCTGGTGGCCGGCGGCGCGACGCTGACCCAGTCCTACGCGCTCACCCACCCCAGCCAGCCCAACTACTACATGCTGTTCTCCGGCAGCTCCCAGGGCATCGTGGACGACGGCTGCGTGGACGTCGGCGCCCTGCAGCAGCCCAACCTCGCGTCCGAGCTGATCGGCGCCGGCCAGACCTGGGCCAGCTACAACGAGGGCCTGCCCGGCCCCGGCGCCACCGACTGCAGCAGCGGCAACTACGCCCAGAAGCACAACCCGTGGTTCGGCTTCGGCAACGTGCCCACCTCCAGCGCGTACGGCATGGACGCGTTCCCGAGCGACTACAGCACCCTGCCGAAGGTCTCCTTCGTCGTCCCGGACCTCTGCGACGACATGCACGACTGCTCCGTCGGCACCGGCGACTCCTGGCTCCAGGCCAACCTCGACGGGTACGCGCAGTGGGCGAAGAGCCACAACAGCCTGCTCCTGCTCACCTTCGACGAGGACAACAAGCTGTCCGGCAACCGCATCCCGACCCTCGTCTACGGCGCCCACGTCGCCCCCGGCAGCAGCACCGCCACCACGTACAACCACTACGACGTGCTGCACACCCTGGAGGACCTGGCCGGGGTCAACGCCCACGCGGGCAACTCGGCCGGCGCCGCCGACAT
The DNA here is from genome assembly GCF_042789775.1 of Kitasatospora sp. NPDC056800. NCBI lineage: Bacteria > Bacillati > Actinomycetota > Actinomycetes > Kitasatosporales > Streptomycetaceae > Kitasatospora > Kitasatospora sp. NPDC056800. The sequence goes on from NZ_JBHUAL010000002.1 coordinate 6,839, forward strand.
CACCGGAATCTGGAACTGACGCCCGTGTACGTCGCGGACTCCCGCAGCTCGAAGGCCCCCGCCGCCCCGACCGACGCCGACGCGGCCCCCCTCGGGGCGGCCCCCGCGCCGGCCACCGGTCGGGCGCGGCGGGGCGCCGTGCCGGGGGCGGTCCTCGCCCTCGGCACGGTCAGCCTGGTCACCGACATCTCCTCCGAGATGGTCACCGCCGTCCTCCCGCTCTACCTGCTCACCGGCCTCGGCCTCTCCCCGCTCGGCTTCGGCCTGCTCGACGGCATCCAGAACGGCTTCAGCGCGCTGGTCCGGCTGGTCGGCGGCCACCTCTCGGACCGCCGCGGCCGCGACGGCGCCGCCCGCCACAAGGCCGTCGCGGCCGTCGGGTACGGGCTGTCCGCGCTGTGCCGGCCGCTGCTGCTGTTCGTCCACACCGTGCCGCTGATCGGCGCCGTGATCGCCGTCGACCGCACCGGCAAGGGCCTGCGCACCGCGCCCCGGGACGCGATGATCTCGCTCGCCACCGAACCCGCGCACCGCGGCCGGGCGTTCGGGGTGCACCGGGCGATGGACACGGCCGGGGCCCTGCTCGGCCCGCTCACCGCCTTCCTGGTGCTGCGGCTGGCCGGCGGCCCGCTGCTCGCCGACGGCGGCGAACGGCACGGCTACGACGCGGTGTTCACGGTCAGCTCGTGCGTCGCGGCGCTCGGCGTGCTGATCCTGTTGCTGTTCGTGCCGAACCGGCAGCAGGGCGACGACGCCTCGGCGCCCGCCCCCTCGCTGCGCGCTAGCCTCACCTTGCTGCGCCTGCCGGGGCTGCGCCGGCTGACGCTCTGCGCCGTCCTGCTCGGCCTCACCACCGTCAGCGACTCCTTCCTCTACCTGCTGGTCCAGCGCCGACTGGACCTGCCCGTCGACCTGTTCCCGCTGCTGCCGCTGGGCACCGCCGCGGCCTTCCTGCTGCTCGCCGTCCCGCTCGGCGCGCTCGCCGACCGGATCGGCCGCCACCGGCTCTTCCTCGCCGGGCACGGGGTGCTGCTGCTCGCGTACGGGCTGCTGCTCTCGCCGCTGCGGGGGCTGCCGGCGGTGCTCTGCGTGCTGGCGCTGCACGGCACCTTCTACGCGGCCACCGACGGCGTGCTCGCCGCGGCGGCCGCCGACGCCGTACCCGCCGAGCAGCGCGGCGCCGGGCTGGCCCTGGTCGGCACCGGCCAGGCGCTGGCCCGGTTCGCCTGCTCGCTGCTGTTCGGCGCGCTGTGGGGCGCGGTCGGCGGCTCGGCGGCGCTGGGCTGGTCGGCGGGGGCGCTGGCGCTGTGCGTGCTCGGCGCGGCGGCGGTGCTGCGCCGGTCCGAGCCCTCCGCCGCGGCGGTGCCGCACCCGTCCGAACCCGTCGTCATGAAGCCCCCGGAGGAGAAGAGCCGATGAACCTGCGGAACCGGACCAGGGTGATCATCCTGCTGGTCGCCGTCGTGCTGCTCGGCGCGGTCGGCACCGGGGCCGTCCTCTACGCCGCCGACCGCACCGCCCGCCGGGACCAGGCCCAGCCCGGCGGGCCGTCCGTCGCGTCCGGCCCGGTGTCACTACAGGTGCAGTCCGGCGGACGACAGCTGTTGTTCCGCAACATGGCCTGGGGCCCGCACCGGGACGAGATCACCACCGTCGCCGCCGACCACCCGGACGGCCCGCGCACCGCCTCCGGCGTCCAGTGCCTGCGCTTCCACGCCGCCGCCGGCACCGGCATCTGCCTCCAGGCCCAGCACGGCGCGCTGGAGGACACCTACCGCGCCGTCGTCCTGGACGACCACCTGCGCGAGCTCCGCTCGTTCCCGGCGGCCGGCATCCCCACCCGCTCTCGGGTCTCGCCGTCCGGGCACCTCGCCGCCTGGACGGTCTTCGTCAGCGGCGACTCGTACGCGGGCAGCGACTTCTCCACCCGCACCTCGATCGTGGACGTCCGGGACTGGAACCTGCGGGAGAACCTGGAGGACTTCGCGGTCGTCCTGGACGGCCGCCCGTACCAGGCGCACGACATCAACATCTGGGGCGTCACCTTCGCCGACGACACCACCTTCTACGCCACCCTCGCCAGCGCCGGGCAGACCCACCTCGTCCGCGGCGACCTCACCGCCCGCACCCTCACCGCCCTGCACGACAACGTCGAGTGCCCCTCGCTCTCCCCGGACGGCACCCGCGTCGCGTACAAGAAGCGCGTCCCCGGCCTGCCCGCCGACGCCCCGTGGCGGCTGTACGTGCTCGACCTCGCCACCATGACCGAGACCGCCACCGCCGAGCAGCGCAACATCGACGACCAGGCGCTCTGGTCCGGCGCCGGCACCCTGGTCTACGCCCTGCCCGGCGACTACGGCGCCGACCTGTGGACCGTCCCGGCGGACGGTTCGGGCCGCGCGGAGCCGGTTACCAAGGCCGCGGTCGCCCCCGCCTACCTGGGCTGAGGAACTCTCGGCTACCGTCCCACGTCGAGCAGAGTGTGACGTCCCGATCAGGCATCTCGAACAAATGTCCTGATCAGACGTCCTGATCGAGCGTTCTGACCGAACGGGGGAGCAAGACAACCGTGGACGGCATCCCACCCGAGCGCACGGTGACCGACTCGTGGCCCGCCCTGCACGGCCGCCCGGTCCTGCGGCGCACCGTCGCCGTCGGGCTGGTGCTGTGCGTGTCCGTCGCCGCCGCCCTCGTGGTGCGCGGCGTCAACGCGCTCACCGCCGGCGGCACCGGCCGCGAGACCGACCGCGACCGCGCCGAACGCCTGGCCGGGCTCCACCCCTCCCAGCACCCCGGCGTCGGCCGCTTCTACGTCCCGGTCGGCGCCGTCTACACCCACACCTCCGACGGCGCCCCGGTCGCCTACCTGCACTACCGCCTCGGCGGCGGCCGGGCCCCCGGTCTCGGCGACTTCCTCAGCGCCTACGACCTCCCCGCGCCCGGCCCGGTCGCCCCGCTCCCCGCCGACCTGCTCGCCGCCCTCGGCGGCGACGAGCCGGCCGAGGCCCCGGAACTCCCCGACTCCCCGCCGCCGCCCGCCGTCACCCCCTCTCCCTCGGCCACCCCCACCCCCGCCGAGAGCCCGTCCCCGGAGGCCACCCCCACCCCGGAGTCCGACGACCCCCTCGCCGAGCCCGCCGACCCGGCCCCCGTGGTCGCCCCCGCCCCGGACCCAATCCCGGACGAGCCCGCCGCCCCGGACGAGCCCACCCCCGACGACCCCACCCCGAGCCCCACCTGGACCCCCAGCCCCACCGCCCTCCCCACCCACGCCCCCACCGCCCGCCGCATCTACGTCGCCACCATCTCCGGCGGCCTCCCCGGCGCCGCCGACATCTACATCCGCGCCACCGGCTGACCCTGGCCGTCCACGCTCACCCGCCGCTCCGCGCCGGCCTCCGGACACGCCTGCGCCCTCCCCACCCACGCCCCCACGGCCCGCCGCATCTACGTCGCCACCGTCTCCGGCGACCCCCGGCGCCACCAGTTGACCCCCGCCGTCCACGCTCACCCGCTGCTCCGCGCCGGCCTCCGGACACGCCTGCGCCCCGCCAGGAGGGACTCGGCGGGGCGCGGGCGTTCGGGAGGGGCTGGTCAGCGGGCGGCGGTGGCCGGTTCGGGGCGGGGGGTGGGGGGCTCGGCCGCGGCTGTGGAGGGGGTGGTGGTCGGGGCCGGGGTCGGGGTGCGGCGGGTGGGGGCCTGGCCGACGAGCATGGCGGCGAGGGCGAGGAGGAGGCCGAGGACCTGCCAGGGGGTGAGGGTCTGGCCGAGGACGAGGAGGCCGCCGAGGGTGGCGACGACCGGGTTGATCAGGCCGAGGAAGGAGGCCGGGCCGGCGCCGAGGTGCTCGATGCCGCGGAACCAGAGGGAGTAGGCGAGCGCGGTGCCGAACAGGCCGAGGTAGGCGAAGCCGGCCAGGTTGGCGGCGCTCAGGGCGGGCGGTGCGCCCTCGACCAGGGCGGCGAGCGGGACGAGGAAGACCGAGCCGGCCAGGAGCTGCCAGCCGGTGAGGTCGAGCAGGGTGGCGCCCTCGGGGCGGCCCCAGCGGCGGGTGAGGACGGTGCCCATGGCCATCAGCGAGATCCCGGCGACCATCGAGGCGATGCCGACGCCGTCCAGCCGGGCGCCGCTCTTGAGCACCAGCAGGGCCACTCCGCCGACCCCGACCAGTCCGGCAATCACCGCCCGCCGTCCGGGTCGTACCCGCAGCACGCCGATCGAGAACCCGGCGACGAGCAGCGGCTGGATCGCCCCGATGGTGGCGGCGACGCCGCCGGGCAGGCGGTAGGCGCCGACGAACATCAGCGGGAAGAACAGCCCGATGTTGAGCATCCCGAGCACGGCCGCGCGCCCCCACCAGCGCCCCTTGGGAAGTCGGCGGCCGATCAGCAGCAGGAGCAGTCCGGCCGGGAGCGCGCGGAGCGCGGCGAGCAGCAGCGGGCGGCCGTCGGGCAGCAGCTGGGTGGTGACGAGGTAGGTGGTGCCCCACGCGGCCGGGGCGAGTGCGGCAGTGGCGGCGATCCCCGCGCGCTTGCGATCCATGACGGCCATGACGTCCCCCTGAACGTTGATTATCTGAACGTTGAGATAATTTCTACGCCGGGGATCCGCGAACGTCAAGTATGTGAATGTTAAGATATCTACGTCGGGTGGGCAGTGGACACTGGACGGCTACGGACAGACGGCTCCGGAAGGGCGGCGGGCATGCACCAGCGCGACACCGTGGACGACATCGTCGAGCAGTGGGCCCGGGCCCGCCCCGAGCTGGACGCCGGGCCGATGGCCCTGATCGGTCGGCTGCGACGGCTCAACGTCCGGGTCGACAACGCCCTGCGCGAGTACTTCACCGCCTGCGGCCTGGACTCCTCCGAGTTCGACGTGCTGGCCACCCTGCGCCGCTCCGGCGAGCCGTACGAGCTCAACGCCCGCGCGCTGCTCAAGTCCGCGATGGTCACCTCCGGGGCCATCACCAACCGGGTCGACCGGCTGTCCGCCAAGGGACTGGTCGAGCGCAACCCCTGCCCGACCGACCGCCGGGCCGTCCTGGTCCGCCTCACCCCGGCCGGCAAGGAACTGATCGACGGGGCGCTGGCCGGTCACGTCCGCAACGAGGAGCGCATCCTCTCGGCCCTCGACGCGGACGAGCGCAACCGGCTCGACGCCCTGCTGCGCAAGCTCCTCATCGCGCACGGGGACACCGAGTCGCTCCTCTGAGCCGGGCCGGTGCCTCCAAGGGCGGGCGCGGGCGGCGTGTCCAGCGGTGTCCCGGCGGCGTTATCCCCTGCGGAAGCCCACCGGAGGAGAGGCCCCGATGAAAGAGAAGACCCCCAGGGACATCGCCGTCGGCGACCAGCTGCGGGCCGCCGGCACCGAGGGTGCCCAGTGGCTGACCGCCTCCGGGTGGGGGCCGCCGGTCAAGGTGCCGCTGCAGGAGGCGGCGAAGTGGCAGCAGGAGACCCGCGCCCGGATGCTGGCGTCGCAGCGGGACGAGTCCTGCACCTGGTGCGACCACCTGCTGTACGGCGGGCCGCAGCCCGTCGTCGTGCACGCGGAACACCCGACCCACCTGATCTGCCGCGCCTGCTCGATCGCCGCCCGCCCCCGCCGGGTCTGCCTGGACTGCGGGGAACCCGCCGCCTCCACGTCCCCGGCCGACGGGCGCGAGGACGTCTTCATGGGCGCGGTGGCGATCTACACCCGGCTGCGCTGCGCCGCCTGCCACCACTCCGACCCGCTCACCGGCACCTTCGGCCAGCCCGTCTGACCGGGGCGTCTGGTCGGGAGGTCCGATCGGGCTGCCCGACCGGGCCGCTCAACGGCGTGCGACCAGCGCGTACCGCTCGTCGTCCACCGGGCCGCCCCACAGCTCGGCCTCCCCGGCGAGCGGCTCGACCCGCAGCTCGGAGACCAACGGCCGTACGGCCGCCGCGAGTTCCTCCGCCCCGACCCCGCCGCCCCACGGCAGCGGCCCCGCCCCGGCCGGGTACGGCGAGACGGTGGCCTGCCCGGTCTCCCGCCAGCGGCCCTCGACCAGGACCAGCCGGCCGCCCGGCCGCAGCAGCCGCACCCAGGCGCGCAGCGCCCGCTCGGGCTCGGGGAGCGTCCAGACCAGGTGCCGCGACAGCAGGACGTCGAAGCTCTCGTCCCCGAGCGGCGGCGCGCCCGCGTCACCCACCAGGAACCGCGCCGTCAGGCCCGCCGCGACCAGCTTCGCCCTGGCCCGCCCGACCATCCGCGGCGCCAGGTCCACGCCCGTCACCCGGTACCCGTCCGCCGCGAGCAGCAGCGACAGCGACCCGGTGCCGCACCCGACGTCCAGCACGTCCGCCGCCCCGCCCGGCACCCACCCCCGCACCCGCCGAAGCCACGCCGCCCGCACCGGCCCCGCCCGCAACCCGTGGTCGGGCTCCTCGTCGAAGGCCGCGGCGGCCGCGTCCCAGTACTCGGCAATGGCGCGGCGGCCGGAGTCATCCATGGCGCGCATCATCGCAACCGCCACCGACACGGGCCGCCCGACGGCCTCGTCGCGATGGACTTCGGAACGTATTCCGAACTACCGTCGGACCATGCCGACCCTCACCGTGTCCTTCTCCGAGCTGTCGAAGAACTCCAAGCGTGTCGCGGACACCGTGGAGCGGGCCCAGCGCGTGCGCGTCACGCGGCGGGACGGCGAGGACCTCTACCTCACCACCGAGCGCCACGACCGCCAGCGCGAGCAGACCGCGGACGTCACCGCGCGCCTGCTCGCCGCGCTGATCGGCAGCGATGAGGGTGCGCGGGCCGTGCTGCCGGCCCTTCCCGCGGTCTTCCCCTGGGTCAGGCACCTGTCGGCCGAGGAGATCCGGGAGTTCGTCGTCGACCTCGTCGACGTGACGCGTGACGTCGTCGAGCTGGACGTGCACGCCGGCCTGCACCGGGTGACAGCCGAGTGGCGCGCCACCGCCAGGGTCCTCGCGGATCCGGAACTGGCGGCCGAGCTCACCGGCCCTCTCCCCGGCGACGACCACGGCGAGGTGGTCGAGTCGTGAGCCCCAAGCGCGGCGACGACGTCCCGCCGTCTCGGCGCGGGACCCCGATCGGCAGCACCGGCTCCGGGGGCGCCTGGCGACCCGGGTCTTCGGCGGGGTCGAGCTGCCGCAATGGGAGTACGAGGTGACGGCGGGCGGCCGGGTGCGGTACCTGGTGGACGAGGCGGCCCGCACCGTCCACTTCGTCTACGCCTCGCCCCGGCACCCCAAGGACACCGACACGTAGCCGGCCTTGGCTCCGGCGGCTGCGGGTCTCCTCGCCCCGGTCCGCCTCACCCCGCTCCGCCCAGGGTCGGCGGCTGCCAGTCGAAGGTCGCGGCCGAGCGGTTCAGCAGGGTGCGGGCGGGGAGGAGGCCGGTGAGGGTGAGGGCGGTGTCGCGCAGGAGGGTGGCGGCGGGGGAGCGGAGGGCGACGAGGTTGCCGATGCGGCGGGAGGCGGCGACGACGGCGGTGGTGCGGGGGAGTCGGGCGGCGGTGTAGGCGGGCAGGGCGGCGGCCGGGTCGGCGGCGGGGGTGAGCAGGGAGGCGAGGACGACGGCGTCCTCGATGGCCTGGCATGCGCCCTGGCCCTGGAAGGGGCACATCGCGTGGGCGGCGTCGCCGAGGAGGGCGACCCGGCCGTGGTGGTGGGCGGGCAGTGGGTCGGCGAGGTCCCAGACGTCGTGGCGCAGGACGCGTTCGGGCTCGGCCAGGGCGAACAGCTGCGGTACGGGGGCGCACCAGTCGCCGAACCGGCGCAGGAGTTCGGCCCGCTCGTCCCCGTCGGCGGCCCGCTCGCCGGCCGGGGCGAGGGCGGCACCGTAGACGTAGACCCGGCCGTCGGCGAGCGGGACGACTCCGGCGAGCCGGCCGCGGCCCCATACCTCGCCGACGGCGGCCGGGCGGCGGTCGGGGGTGACGACGGCGCGCCAGGTGGTGAAGCCGCTGTAGCGGGGGCCGGGGTGGCGGGGGAAGAGCAGGGCCCGGGTCGCGGAGCGGATGCCGTCGGCGGCGACGACCAGGTCGGCGGTCTCCTCCCCGTCGGCGGTGCGCAGGACGGCGGGCTCGGTGGCGCTGCCGGGGGTGACGAGGGTGGCGGGCGAGCCGGTGCGGACGGTGTCCTCCGGGAGCGCGTCGACCAGGGCGGCGATGACGTCGGCGCGGGCGACGGCGGCGATGGTGTCGCCGAAGCAGGCCTCGAAGGCCGTGGTGTCGAGGCGGGCGAGCCAGCGGCCGGAGGGGTGGCGCAGGCCGACGGCGGGGTGCGGGGCGGCGAGGGCGCGCAGGCGCGCGCCGACGCCGAGCCGGTCGAGGGAGCGCAGGGCGTTGGGGGCGAGGGCGAGCCCGGCGCCGACGGGTTCGAGGGATTCGGCGCGTTCGTGGACGCGTACGGGGATGCCCTGCCGGTGGAGGGCGAGGGCGGCGGTGAGGCCGCCGATGCCGCCGCCGATGACGATCGCCTGGTGCAGGCCCATGAGGGGGCTCCTCTTCTCGCGCGACCCGGGCACTACAGGTGTAGTGTCCGATGTCCGGCACGCTACTACATGTGTAGTGAGCCGTAAACTACGGCTGTAGTGAGTTGGGGGAGCCCGACTGGAAAGGCCATGATCGGACCCATGACACCCCCGCGCCCGACCCTGATCGCCGACGCCGCCATCGACCTGATCGCCGACGCCGGCCTGCGCGGGCTCACCCACCGCGCCGTGGACGACGCGTCCGGCCTGCCCGCCGGCTCGACCTCCAACCTCGCCCGGACCAGGGCCGCCCTGCTGGAGCTCGTGCTCACCCGGATCGTCGAGCGGGAGACCGCAGACTTCCCGGTCCTCGCCGAGGGCGAACTGCCGCGGGCCGCCGTCCTGCCGCGCGAACTGCTGGCCGAGGTCGGCGCCGAGGTGCTCTTCCGGGCGCTCACGGAGGGCCGCCGGCTCACCCTGGCCCGCCTGGAACTCGCCCTGGAGGCCGCCCACAGGCCCGAACTGCGCACCCTCTACGACCGCCTGGGCGCGCGCTTCGCCCAGCGCGCCGCCGAGCTGCTCGCCGCCTCCGGCTCGGGCGACCCCACGGGGGACGCCCGCCGGTTGATCCGCTGGTGCGACGGCGTGCTGTTCAACGCCACGGCCGGCAGCGGGCACTGGCACGTGCCGATGCCGGAGGAACTGCGCGAGGAGATCGACCGCTACCTCGCCGTGCTGCTCGACCGGTAGGAGCCGGTAGGACCGGTGGGACCCGGTAGGGCCGGGGCCCGGGGGTGCCCGCCTATACTCCCTCTGCCCGATCAGGCAGGGGGAAGAAATGCTGAACACGCTCGACGTCGCGGTGCTGGTGGTGGTCGGGGTGGCGCTGCTGGTGCGGCTGGCGACGCTGCCGGTGCTGGTCCGTGCCCAAGCGGCAACGCGCCGCCGGGCGTTGGCGGCCGCCGGCGCGGACCCGGCCGGAGGTGCGCGGGGCGGCACCGGCGCGACGATCGGCGAACTGACGGTGGGTCTGCTGACCGCCGTGGGAGTGCTGGCCGTCCTGCGCGCCTGGAGCAGCGTCCTCTTCGAGGGGCTGGGGCGGTCGTTCGACGTCTACAACGCGCGGTACCTCACGATCGTCTCGCACCTGCCCCTCCACTCGGCGCGGACCTGGTACATCACCTCCTTCGTCGTCTGCCTGCTGCTCTGGTTGCTGCTCTGGTGCCTGACCCAGCGCAACCTGTGGACCGTCGGCATGCCGCCTCGGCTGTGGCGGGCCGGCCGGACCCGGGCCCAGGTCGCCGGCCTGCTCGCCCTCCGCGCGGTGCTCGCCGTGTTCCTCCTGCCGGTCGGGCTGATCGTCGCCGCGCTGGTGTTCCAGGCCGTCGCGATGGCGGCGAGCCGCCGGGCCAGGCCGGTCGGCGCGGAGGCGGTGCGCGCCGAAGAGGCCCGAGTGGCCCAGGCCGCCCAGGCGGCCCAAGCGGTCCAGGCGCTCCCGGCGTCGCCGTACCCGTACGTGCCCACCGCGCCGGCGCGGGCGCCGTACGTCCCGCCGCAGACGCCGTACGCCCCGCCTCAGGCCCCGTACGTCCCCACGCAGTTCGGGCAGCCCGCCCCTCCGGTGCCGGCTGCCCCGGCCGCCCCGCCGGTGCTGCCGAGGACGCCCGTCGGCAGCCCCCTCGGCGCTCACGAGCCCCGTACGATCGGCGGCTACCAGCTCCTCGGCCGGATCGGCTCCGGCGGCATGGGCACGGTCTACCTCGCCCAGCGGCAGGGCTCCGCCACCCAGGTCGCGCTCAAGACCATCAACCTCGAACTCCTCGACGACGCCGACCTGTTGCGCCGCTTCCAGCGCGAGTCCGAGGTGCTGGCGATGGTCCCCGGCGCCTACACCGCCCGGGTGCTCGACACCGGCGTGGACTCCGGACGCCCGTACCTGGCCATGGAGTTGCTGGACGGCCGCCCGCTGGACGCCCACCTGCGCGAGCAGGGGCCGATCCGCTCCGCCGAGGCGCTGCGCGCCCTCGCGCTGGCGCTGGCCGTGGCGCTGTCCGGGGTGCACCGGCTGGGGCTCGTCCACCGGGACCTCAAGCCCGCCAACATCATGCTGACCACGGCCGGTCCGCGCCTGCTGGACTTCGGCATCGCGGCGATCGTGGACGGCACCCGGCTGACCGCCACCGGCGGCGGGCCGGGCACCCTGACGTACATGGCGCCGGAGCAGTTCGGCGAGGAGCGGGTCGGTACGGCGGCCGACGTGTGGGCCTGGGCGTGCTGCGTGGTGTGCGCGGCGCACGGCGCCAGCCCGTTCGCGGCGACCAACACGGGAGCGGTGATCCGCCGGATCGTGGAGACCGGGCCCGAACCCGCGGCGCTGGCGGCGGTCCAGGCCCTCGACCCGGCGCTCGCCGCCGTCGTCACCCGCGCGCTGGCCATGGCCCCCGAACAGCGCCCGGCGGACGGCACAGCCCTGCTGGCGGCGCTGGCGGCGGCCCAGCCGACGGCGCCGGACCCGGCGGCCGTCCACGACCAGATCACCCGGGGCTGGCAGACCCTCGCGCTGTAGCGGCGGCGACGGGCCCGGCCCCGGTGGCTCCGGAAGGGAGAGTGCGGCCTCAGCCGTCGGAGGTTGCCCGCCCGGCGACGAGCCGGGCGCAGTCGTCCACCGAGGCCCGCGAGGTGTCGACGACCAGGTCGTACGTGACGCCCTCGTGCACCAGCGAGGCCTGCGCGGCGGCCATCCCGGCCGCCCGGTCGCCGCGGGCGGCCTCCCGCTTCGCGGCCACCGCCGGATCGCAGCGCACCCCGACCCAGAGCACGTCCAGGCCCTCCAGCGCCGACCGCCACCGGGCCTGCGAAGCGGCGCCGCCGAGGAACACCTCGTCCACCACGATCCGGGCCCCGGCCCGGGCCATCGCCGCGACCCCGAGCGTCCAGGCGGCGTCCAGGGTGGCGAAGACCGGGCCGACCTCGACCGTCCCGTTCCCGTCCTCCAGCCCGCCGATGCCCTCGCCGCCGGTGCGCAGCGACGGCGGCAGCGCCTCGACCATGGTGTCCGCGCCGAGGTGCAGCCAGGGGTCCGGCAGCAGCTCCTGCAAGCGCAGGGCGATGCTCGACTTGCCGGAACTGGAGCCGCCGTTGAGAACGATCACATGCATGCGCGGAGCCTACGGCCGCGCACCCTGCGACGTCGCGGCGTTATCCCGGGGGTGCCACAGGGGTGCGGCCGTGGACCGCACGGCCCCGACCGCCCCCCATCAACGCCGCCCCCATCAACGCCGCCCCCCACCGCCGAAGCCCCGGACTACGCCGCCCCCGCCGCGAAGGCCGCCGCCGCAGCGGTGAAGGAGGCGGCCACCGCCGGTGCGCCCGCCCAGTGCAGGTGCAGGTAGGAGGCGTGCACGTTGCCGCTCGCGAAGCCCTCGGTGCGGGGGCCGGTCGGCAGGCGCCAGCCCCAGGCGGGGAGTTCGCCCGCGCCGGGCTCGCAGACCGTGCGGTGGAACTCGTGGCCGCGCAGCCTGGTGCCGGCCGGGGCCAGCGGGGAGTCGTGCAGGGCGACCGCCTCCCGGTAGCCGAGGGTGAGGCGTTCGGTCATCCGGGCGTCGGTGGGCAGCACGCCGCACATCGGCAGGCCGTCCAACTCCCGTCCCAGGTAGAGCAGTCCGGCGCACTCGGCGGCGACCGGCCCGCCCGCGGCGGCGAACGCGGCGATGGCGGCGCGCAGCGGGGCGTTGCCGCTCAGCTCGCGGACGTACAGCTCGGGGAAGCCGCCGCCGATGACCAGGCCGGCCGTTCCGGCGGGCAGCGAGGAGGCGTGCAGCGGGTCGAACGGGACCACCTCCGCGCCCGCCGCGCTGAGCAGTTCGGCGTTCTCGGCGTACGAGAAGGAGAAGGCCGCGCCGCCCGCCACCGCGATCCGGGGCCGGCCGGCCACCGGGGTGACCTCGGCCGACGGGTCCCAGGGTTCGGCGTCCAACTCCGGTGCCGTCCGGGCGAGTTCGAGCAGGGCGTCCAAGTCGACCGAGGAGGCGACCAGTTCACCCATGTCGGCGACCGCCCGGAGGGCCTCCGCCGAGCGTTCCACCGCCGGGATCAGCCCGAGGTGGCGGGAGGGTGTGGCGACCGCCGTCGAGCGGCGCAGCGCGCCCAGCACCGGCACGCCGGAGCCCTCCTCCAGGGCCTCGCGCAGCAGGTGCTCGTGCCGGTCGGAGGCGACCCGGTTGAGGATCACCCCGGCGAGCCGCACCTGCGGGTCCCAGGAGGCGAATCCGTGCACCAGCGCGGCCACCGAGCGGGACTGCGAGGAGCCGTCCACGACCAGCACCACCGGCGCCCGCAGCAGCTTGGCGACGTGCGCCGTGGAGGCCAGTTCGCCGCGCCCGGAGGCCCCGTCGAACAGGCCCATGACCCCCTCGACGACGGCGACGTCCGCCCCCGCCGCGCCGTGCAGGAACAGCGGCGCGATCCGCTCCGGCCCGCACATGAAGGCGTCCAGGTTGCGGCCCGGGCGCCCGGCGGCGAGCGCGTGGTAGCCCGGGTCGATGTAGTCGGGGCCGACCTTGTGCGGCGACACCACCAGCCCGCGCGCGGCGAGCGCCGCGATCAGGCCGGTGGCGACGGTGGTCTTGCCGGCGCCCGAGGAGGGCGCGGCGACGACGAGGCGGGGGATGTTGCTCAACGGTCTACCACTCGATACCGCGCTGGCCCTTGCGGCCGGCGTCCATGGGGTGCTTGACCTTGGTCATCTCGGTGACCAGGTCGGCGAAGCCGGTCAGCGCCTCGGGCGCGTACCGGCCGGTGATGACGACGTGCTGGCTGCCCGGGCGGTCCTTGAGCACGGCGACCACCTCGTCCGGGTCGACCCACCCCCAGTGCATCGGGTAGGTGAACTCGTCGAGCACGTAGAAGCGGTAGGTCTCGGCCGCGAGGTCGCGCTTGACCTGCTCCCAGCCCTCCTTGGCCGCCTCCTCGCTGGACATCTCCTGCTCGGTGGAGCGCTGGATCCAGGACCAGCCGGAGCCCATCTTGTGCCAGTCGACGGTGCCGCCCTCGCCGGAGGCGCCGAGCACGCGCAGCGCGTTCTCCTCGCCGACCTTCCACTTGGCGGACTTCACGAACTGGAACACCCCGACCGGCCAGCCCTGGTTCCAGGCCCGCAGCGCCATGCCGAACGCGGCCGTGGACTTGCCCTTGCCGGGGCCGGTGTGCACGGCGGTGATCGGCAGCGTGCGGCGCTGACGGGTCGTCAGGCCGTCATCGGGGACGCTCTCGGGGACTCCCTTGGGCATTCGGCTCAGGCCGCCTTTCGCATCGAAGTGGTCGAACGGTTCGCGGAGCGGTCCGCGGCGCGGTTCTCGCGGACGAGCGAGGCCACGCCCTCGGCGCGCAGCTCGTCCAGGCTGACGGCGGTGCCGCCGAGCAGCCCGGCCAGGGTGCGGGCCAGGCCCAGGCGGACCGGGCCGGACTCGCAGTCCAGCACCACGCTGGCCGTGCCCTGCGCCGCGAACAGCGCGGCCGCGCGGCGCGACTGGGCGAGCGCGTCCCGCCCGCCGGTGGCCCGGCCGTCGGTCACCACGACCAGCAGCGGGCGCCGGCTCGGGTCGCGCAGCCGCTCCACCCGCAGCACCTCGTGGGCGCGCAGCAGGCCGGCGGCCAGCGGGGTCCGCCCGCCGGTGGGCAGCGACTCCAGCCGGGCCGCGCCGACCTCCACCGAGGAGGTGGGCGGCAGTGCCAGCTCGGCGCCCGAGCCCCGGAAGGTGATCATGCCGATCTTGTCGCGGCGCTGGTAGGCGTCCATCAGCAGCGACAGCACCGCGCCCTTGACGGCGGTCATCCGCTGCCGGGCGGCCATCGAGCCGGAGGCGTCCACCACGAACAGCACCAGGTTGGACTCCCGTCCCTGGCGCACCTGTTCGCGGAAGTCGTCCTTGTGCACCACCAGTGCCCGCCCGCTGCGCCCGCGCGCGGCCTGGTGCGGCGCGGCGGCCTGGAGGGTCGCGGTCAGGTGCAGCCGGGCGAGCGCGCCCTGCGGGCGGCGGGCGCGGATGGTGTGCCCGCCGGTGGTCTCGGCGGGGGAGCGGCGGCCCTGGGCGCCGTGCCCGGTGCCCTTCACGGTGAACAGCCGCGTCCGGTACGGGTCGCCGGCCGCGACCGGCGCCGACTCCCGTGCGGGGGCCGGGTGTTGGGCCGGTACGGGCGGCTGTGCGGGTGCCTCGGGGCCATCGGAGGCGGGGTCCTCGGGGGAGGGCGCCTCGGGCGCCTCGGGGCCGCCGTCGGACGGATCGGGCGCGCCGCCGCCGTCGGGGCCGCCCCCGTCCGGGCCGCCCTCCGGCCCGTCGCCGTCGTCGCTGCCGCCACCGTCGCCGTCCGGGTCGGGCCCGTCGTCCTCGGGCTCCGGCTCCTCCTGCTGGGCGTGCTCCTCCAGCGTCCGGTCCAGCTGCTCCTCGTCCAGCCCGGGCGCGTCGAAGGGGTTGCGGCGGCGGCGGTGCGGCAGTGCCAGCTGGGCGGCCTTGCGGACGTCCTCCTCCAGCACCTCGGTGCGCCCGTCCCAGGCGGCCAGCGCGACGGCGGTGCGGGCCATCACGATGTCCGCGCGCAGCCCGTCCACCTCGAACGCGGCGCACACGGCGGTGATCTGACGCAGCGCCACATCGGTCAGCTCGACCTTGGGCAGCAACTCCCGTGCCGCGGTGATGCGTTCGGCGAGCGCCCGCTCCTCCTCGGCGAACCGCGCGGCGAAGCCGGCCGGGTCCGCGTCGTACCCGAGCCGGCGGCGGACCACCTCGGCGCGCTCGGCCGGGTCCCGGGTGGCGGCGATCTCGACGGTCAGGCCGAACCGGTCGAGCAGCTGCGGCCGCAGCTCGCCCTCCTCCGGGTTCATGGTGCCGACCAGCAGGAACCGGGCCGCGTGCCGCACCGACACGCCCTCGCGCTCGACGTACGAGCGGCCCATCGCGGCGGCGTCCAGCAGCAGGTCCACCACGTGGTCCTGGAGCAGGTTCACCTCGTCGATGTAGAGCACGCCGCGGTGCGCCCGGGCGAGCAGTCCGGGCTCGTAGGCCTTGACGCCCTCGGCCAGCGCCCGCTCCAGGTCGAGCGAGCCGACGATCCGGTCCTCGGCCACGCCGACCGGCAACTCGACCAGCTGGGAGGGCCGTTCGGAGGAGGACGGGGAGTCGTGCGGCCCGTCCGGGCACTGCGGGTCGGGCGCGGCCGGGTCGCAGGCGAAGCGGCAGTCGTCCACGGTGGCGATGGACGGCAGCAGGCCGGCCAGCGCGCGCACCATGGTCGACTTCGCGGTGCCCTTCTCGCCGCGCACCAGCACGCCGCCCACGGCCGGGGAGACCGCGTTCAGCAGCAGTCCGAGCCGCAGGTCGGCCATGCCGACGATCGCGGTGAACGGATAGCGGACGTCACTCATGCCGTACCCCAGTCCTGTCGTGCCTGACTCTGTGATCGTGCCCGGCCCTGCCGCCCCGCCCGGTTCGGCGGTCCTGCCCAGCCCTGCGTCCGTGTCCGGCTCATGCGTCACTCCCAGGGGCCCCGGGCGGGAGGAACGGCAGCGATCCGGCCGCCGGCACCCCGCCCTCGATCAGCTTCCACAGCGCGTCGGTGTCCGCGTGCTCCTCGATCAGGTCGCCCAGCCGGTCCAGCCGGGCCTCGCGCGCCGCGGCGAAGGAGGTGTCCGGCGCCGGGACGAACGCCCGGCCGGACAACTCGGCGACCTCGCGCAGGAGTT
Organism: Kitasatospora sp. NPDC056800; assembly: GCF_042789775.1. NCBI lineage: Bacteria > Bacillati > Actinomycetota > Actinomycetes > Kitasatosporales > Streptomycetaceae > Kitasatospora > Kitasatospora sp. NPDC056800. The sequence goes on from NZ_JBHUAL010000002.1 coordinate 23,038, forward strand.
CGCGGCGGAACCCGTCGTTCTCCAGCGCGCCGTGCCAGGTGGTGCCCCAGACCGGGCCGACCCGGCAGCCGTCCAGGAAGGGACTGCCCCCCTCCACGGTCACCACCCCGTGGTGGATCTCGTAGCCCTCGACCCGCTGCCCGAACGCCTCGCCGACCGGCCGCGCCAGCACCTTCTCGACACCGAACCGCACCCGCGTCGGCAGCAGCCCGAGGCCGTCGACGGCGCCCGCCTTCGACTCGACCTCGTCCACGATCGAGTGCGCCAGCATCTGGTAGCCGCCGCAGACCCCGAGGACCGGCAGTCCGGCCGCCACCCGCGCCTTCAGGGCCGGCTCCAGGCCGCGCTCGCGCAGCCAGGCGAGGTCCGCGACGGTGGCCCGGGTACCGGGCAGCACCACCAGGTCGGCGTCGGCCAGCTCCTCCGGCCTGGTCGCCCAGCGGACCAGCACGCCCGGCTCCTGCGCGAGCGCGTCCATGTCGGTGAAGTTGGACAGCCGGGGGAAGCGCACCACGGCCACCCGCAGCACGTCCGCGCCGAGCGGCCCGGGCCCGTCCGCCCGGTCCGCCACGGTGGACAGGTCCAGCGAGTCCTCGGCGTCCAGCCAGAGCCCGGGCAGCATCGGCAGCGTGCCCAGCACCGGACGGCCGGTCAGCTCGTGCAGCATCTCCAGCCCGGGCGCCAGCAGCCGCGCGTCGCCGCGGAACTTGTTGACGAACCAGCCCGCCACGTGCCGCTGGTCCTCCGCCGACAGCAGCGCCAGCGTCCCGTACATCGCCGCGAAGACCCCGCCGCGGTCGATGTCCCCGACCACCACCACCGGCAGGGCGGCGGCCGTGGCCAGGCCCATGTTGGCGATGTCGCGGTCGCGCAGGTTGATCTCGGCGGGCGATCCCGCGCCCTCGCAGACCACCACGTCGTAGCGGCCGCGCAGGTCGGCCAGGCACTCCAGGGCGCGCTCCAGCAGGACGGGCTTGCGCTCGCGGTAGTCCAGCGCGCCGACCTCGGCCACCGGTCGGCCGAGCAGCACCACCTGGCTGCGGCCGTCCGCGCCCGGCTTGAGCAGCACCGGGTTCATCGCCGCCTCCGGCTCCACCCGGGCGGCCTGCGCCTGCATCGCCTGGGCGCGGCCGATCTCGGCGCCGTCGGCGGTGACGAAGGAGTTGAGCGACATGTTCTGCGCCTTGAACGGCGCGACCCGTACGCCCTGGCGGGCGAGCCACCGGCAGATCCCGGCCGTCACCACGCTCTTGCCCGCGTCCGAGGTCGTCCCCGCGACCAGCAGTGCGTTGCTCATGCCCGTCCCCTCTTCTTCAGCAGTGCCCGCAGCAGGACGTGCCCCGCGACCGTCGTACCCAGCGCCAGTGCGCCCACCCGCCGGGAGAGCGCGCAGGCCCGCTCGATGTCGTCCACCGTCACCGGCCGCAGCTCCGCGCCCAGGACGGGCCGGTGCTCCACCCGCTCCCCGTACCGCAGCGTGCCGCCCAGTCGGACGCCCACCGCGCCGGCGAACGCCGATTCGGCCTGGCCCGCGTTCGGGCTCGGGTGCGCGGAGCCGTCGCGCCGCCAGACCCGCCAGGCGGTCCGGGGCTCGGGGGCGGCGGCCACCGTCAGCAGCGCCGTCAGCCGGGCGCCCGGCCAGCCCGCCACGTCGTCCAGCCGGGCCGAGGCCCAGCCGAACCGGGCGTAGCGGGGCGAGCGGTGGCCGACCATGGCGTCCAGGGTGTTCACGGCGCGGAAGGCCAGCAGGCCGGGGGTGCCGGCCAGGGCGCCCCAGGTCAGCGCGTTCACCACGGCGTCGGCGGTGTTCTCGGCCACCGACTCGACCACCGCCCGGGCGATCTGCTGCCCGTCCAGCGCGCTCGGGTCCCGCCCGCACAGGTGCGGCAGCCGCTCCCGGGCGGCGGCGAGGTCGCCGGCGGCCAGCGAGCGGCCGATGGTGCGGGCCTCCCGGGTCAGCGAGGTGCCGCCGAGCACCGTCCAGGTCGCGGCCGCCGCCAGCGCCGCCCGGCCCAGCGGGCGCCGGCCCACCGTACGGTCCAGGGCGAACGCGCCCGCCGCGACCGCGCCCACGCACAGCGCGGTGTACCCGGCCCCGGCGGCGCGGTCGTCGCGCCACAGCCGCCGCTCCAGCCGGGTCGCGGCGCTGCCGAAGACGGCCACCGGGTGGCCCCGGCGGGGGTCGGCGAAGCGGGCGTCGGCGGCGTAGCCCGCGGCGGCGCCGAGTGCGAACACGGCGGCGCGGGCCAGCGGGCGCGAGGCTCGGGTCAGCGGGCGCGGAGCGGGGGAAGGCGCGCGCGGGGTCATCGGCCGCACGGCGGAGGGCAGCTCGGAGTCCGGCCGGGCGGGGCAGCCTGCATCGCGTGCGTGTCCTCACTCAGGGTCCGCGCCCTGGATCGACGTGACGGCGGCGAGAGTCTCCTGGCTTCCGGGTCGAACGCACCCCCGGAGCCTTCCAGCGGCCGTCGACGGCCCGCCGTGGCGATGTTCCGAGCGTGCTCCCCGGTGACAGTGGCGGGACCGCGCCGGACTTCCACCGGCTTCCTCTCCATGCCTCCGTTTGGCCCCAGGATCCCATCACGGGCCCGAACCGGGAGTCAACCGAGGTCACGGAGGGGTTGGTCACACGGGGACGCCGCTGACGCCCGGTCGGATCGCCCGGCGCGGCCCCGCCCCGACCCCCGCCACCGGCACCCCCTGAGTACCGCCCTGAGCACCCCGGGAGCGCCCGCCGGGTGACCCGGACGGCCCAGCCCGGTGGCCGCTCGGGCGGAGCGCCGGTGAACTGGGGCTCGAACACCGTCCGGTCCGTGAACAACGTCCGTGAACAACAGAGCGGGGAGCGAGATGCGTTGGGGAACCGCCGCCGTCGTGGCGGCCGCCGCGGTGGGGGCCGCCGTGCTGGTGGTCGGCCGCCGGGCCTCCGAGCGGATGGTCCGTCCGGTGACCGCCGTCCAGGAGTCCGGGCCGGTCCAGGTCCGCGCCCTCGCCGCCGGCCGGGTCACCTTCACCCGCGGCCCCGCGAGCCTGCGCCCCGGCCGCTGGGCGGTGGAGTGGGCGGACGGCGGGCACGCGGTCGTCGAGGAGGTGCTGCACGCCGACGAACAGGGCGTCACCCGCCGACTGGTCCGCGCCGACCGGGGCACCCTCGTCCCCGGCACCGAGGTCCGCTTCACCCCGCGGGTCCACCTCGGCGACCCCACCGAGGCGCTCGGCCTCGCCTTCGCCGACACCGCCGCCGACGGCGAGCTCGGCGCCCTCCCCGCCTGGCGGCTCGACGGCAAGCGCGGCACCTGGGTGATCCTGGTGCACGGCCCCGGCGACGACCGCCGGCAGACCCTCCCGGTGCTCCCCGTCCTCGACCGGCTCGGCCTGCCCGCCCTCGCCGTCACCTACCGCGGCGACCGGGGCGCCCCCGCCTCCCCGGACGGGCTCAGCCACTTCGGCGAGACCGAGTGGCGCGACATCGAGGCGGCGGTACGGCTGGCGCTCGACAGCGGCGCGGGCAAGGTGATCCTGTACGGCTGGTCCGTCGGCGCGACCATCGTGCTGCAGACCGTGGCCCGCTCCGCCTGGTCGCACGCCGTCCGCGGTCTGATCCTCGACTCGCCCGTGCTCGACCTGCCCGCCTCCGCCCGCCGGGACGCCGCCCGGGCCGGCTTCCAGGGCGTCGCCGCCGAGCTCGGCGCCCTCGCCGCCGAGGGCCGCACCGGGGTCGACCTCGCCGACTTCGGCCGCATCGCCGACGGCACCGACCTGCGGGTGCCGACCCTCCTCCTGCACAGCCCCGAGGACCGGATCGCGCCCTTCGGCGCCGCCGAGAAGCTGGCCGCCGCCCGCCGCGACGTGGTGAGCCTCCAACCCTTCCCCGGCGCCGACCACGCCACCCTCTGGAACACCGCCCCCGACCGCTACACCGAACTCCTCCGCCGCTGGCTCACCCCGCTCCTCTAGGGGCTCAACCACCCCCCCTGTGCGCGAGGGCGTTTTCGGCTGGTCCCCGCCGCTTTTCCCGGTGCGATTCCCCCCGTCCGAGAATGAACGTTCCTCCCATTCCTCCGGGCCCGCGTGAAAAGTCGGCCCGGCCGACTTCCGGTGCGGCTCGATCCCGATCACGCCGCCCGCCATCCGTCCGGATTCGGGCTGGACAGTCCTGCCGGGCGTCGCCGGGCCGAAACGCCCCCGTAAGGGCCCCTCGGCTGTCAGGAGCAATATTTGGCCCGGCCCCTTACCCCCCACCCGTACGCACGGTGACCGCCCGAGCATTCCGGGCAACCGGCCCGCCCCCTGTGGCATGGGCAGGTCACACGTTTCCGGCCAGGCGGTTTGCCGTTGTTGCCCGATCTTGCGGAGGTGCCACCGGCGGTCGCCCGGTCGTACGGACAACCGGATGTGACAGAAGGCCGGTACAAGGGGAAGACTGCTCGACGTGACGTCTCGGAACCCGCGCGACCGTGATGCCCCGCTCCCGCCGACGATCGGTACCGGTGCGACGGTGACCCGTCTCCCCGGAACGGCCCAACGGCCCGCCGGTGGCAGGCCGGGCGGGGCGGGAGTCCCCCGTAACGCAGTACCCCGGCGACGAGGGCCCGCTCCGGCTCCCGGGCGGGGCAGGGTTCCCGTGCCGGAGGGCTTTCCGGCACCCTCCGAGCTGGCGCCGCTGGCCCGCCGGATGCTGGTGGACGCCGTCCGGGTCGCCCGCTGGGCCGGTGAGCTGGCCGAGGTCGACAAGCGCGGCGAGCTGCTCCCGGACGACGCCCGCGCGGCGGGCCGGGCCCTGGCCATGACGGTCGGTGCCGCCGCCAAGGCCTGGGGGCAGGCGCTGCTGGTGGGCCTGGTGGAGGCCCGGGACGGCGGAGCCGGCCCCGGCTGGCGCCTGCACGCCTGGGAGCACGACGACGAGGCCGTGGTGCGCGGCTGGTCGGCGCTGTTCGACGCCTGGACCCTGCTCGCCCCGGTGCCGCCCGCGGCGCTGCGCGGCGTCTTCGCCGTCCTGGCCGGGCAGGCCGTGGACCAGGCCCCGCAGCTGCTCTCCTTCCTGCACCTGGTGGACGGCCCGGTCGCCGAGAGCGAGCTGCTGGAGCTGCTGCGCCGCGGCCTGGACGAGCGCCGGGTCGGTACCGGCCTCGGCGGACCCGGCCTGTCGCCGGTGCCGCACGCGGCCTCGGCCGTCTCCGCCGTCCGCGGCACCTGCCGTGCGCCGCAGATCGACACCCCCGCCGCGCCCTCGGACGTGGCCGCCGTCCTGGACTGGATGCTGGACGGCCTGGCGGCCGTCGGCGCCCTGGTGCGCAGGAACGACGCCGCGGAGCTGTCGCCGCTCGGCCACTGGGCGGTGCGGGCGAAGCTGGAGGAGATCTGCACGGTCGCGCAGACCGCGGCCGGGCACATCGAGCAGAGCGCCTTCGAGCTGCTGAACGCCTGCGCGGACTACTCGCCGGGCCCGGCCCGCGCCGAGTTCCGGGCCTGGGTCGCGGCCCGGCCGGCCGACCGGGCGGTGGGCGAGCTGCTGGACGCCGCCCAGGGCGACGACGCGCTGGTGCGCGGGCTGGCCTTCGAGGCGCTGCGGGTGGCCGGCGGACCGGCCGAGCAGGCGGTGCGCGCGGCGGTGGACGAGCCGGTGCTGCGCCCGTACGCGCTGCTGTGGCTGGCGGAGCGCGCGGACGAGGGCGTCGCCCCGGCGGACGTGCTGGGCGCGGAGGACGCGGCCTGGCTCTGGGTGGACACCGCGGCCGCGGTGCTCGACCACGGCGAGACCGAGCTGCTGGTGGGCCACGTCGAGGGCGCCGCGGCGGGCGACCCGGTCCGGCTGTTCGCCCGGGCCCGGCAGTCCGGCCACCCGCGGGCGGCCTCGGTGCTGACGGCGGTCTCGAGCGTGCACCCGGACCCGGGCGTGGCCCGGGCGGCCCGCCGCTCGGCGTTCAGCGTGCACACCGGCGGCGCCTGAGCCGCACGGGCGCACGGGAACACGGGCGCACAGGAACACGGGAACACGGAAAGGGCCCGGAACCATCAGGTTCCGGGCCCTTCCCCATGCCGGTCGTGGGACGGCTCAGCCGAGCCGCGACTCCGCCCGCCGGGCGCGGACGTCGCCGACCTTCTGCCCCACCTTGCGGCGGATGACCAGCAGCGGCGCCATCGCGGCGAGCGTGATCTGGGCGAACGCGCCGACGTGCATCAGGCTGTCGCCGCCGGGCAGCCCGGTCGCCCAGGCGGCCAGGCAGCCGATCGCGACGACGACCCAGCAGAGCGTGGCGGTGGCCAGCAGCCCCTGCGGCTTCGGGTACTCGATCCGGCTGACCATCAGGTACGCGGCGCCGAAGATGGCGAGCAGACCGGGCAGGAACGGCGGGTCGAGCAGCACGATGGCGATCACCGTCATCGCGCCCATCGGGCAGGGCATGCCCTGGAACACCCCGGGCCGCATCTTGACGGCCGAGAAGCGGGCCAGCCGCAGGACCACCGCGAGCAGTACGGTCAGCGCGATCAGCGCCGACAGCTTGCTGTTGGAACCCGGGGAGACCATGCCCCAGACCGCGACGAAGTAGGCCGGCGCGATGCCGAAGCTGATCAGGTCCGCGAGGTTGTCCAGTTCCGCCCCGAGGGCGGAGGAGCGCAGCTTGCGCGCCACCAGCCCGTCGAAGAGGTCGCACATCGAGCCGATCAGCAGCAGCGTGACCGCGGTGGCGGCGCTGTGCCGGTCCGGAGCGGCGTCCGGGTTGGTGATGTGCGGGACCAGGACCCCGGTGGTGATCGAGTAGATCGCCAGGAAGCCGCAGACGGCGTTCCCCAGGGTCAGGAAGTCGGCCGTGGACAGGTGCTGGGGAGAGCGCGGGGCACGCAGCTCGCGGTCCCGTGCCCAGCGGCGGCGGCGCAGGGCCGTCTCCTCGTCGTCCAGGCCGACGATTGTCTCAGGATCAGTCACGGTCAAGGCGCGTCACCCCGGCTGTGGTCTTCTGGCCGACCTCGACGCCGACCTCGACGCCGGCCGGCAGGTAGGTGTCGACGCGGGACCCGAACCGGATCAGACCGATCCGGTCGCCCTGCTCGACCTTGGTTCCGGCGTCCACGTACGGCACGATGCGGCGGGCCACGGCCCCCGCGATCTGGACCATCTCGATGTCGCCGAGCTCGGTGTCGAAGTGCCAGACGACCCGCTCGTTCTGGTCGCTGTCCTTGTTGAACGCGGGGACGAAGCCGCCCGCGACGTGCTCGACCGACGTCACGGTGCCCGGCAGGGGCGCGCGGTTGACGTGGACGTTCAGCGGGCTCATGAAGATCGCGACCCGGGTGCGGCCGTCCGGCCAGGCGTCGATGCTCTGCACCACGCCGTCGGCGGGGGAGATCACTCTGCCCGTGCCGATCTCACGCTCGGGGTCGCGGAAGAACCACAGCATGCCCGCGCCGAGGGCACAGGCGGGTACCGCAGCCAGGGCCCACTTGCCGCTGCGCCGGGTGAGGGCGGTGGTCACGGCGGCCGTGGCGAGGGTGGGGACGAACCAGGGGGTGGCTCCGCGCGCGATGGTCACGCGGGGTCGCCGACCGGCCGTCGGGGCTGCGAGGGCATCGCGGTCCGTGACGGAGGTGTGAGGGGACGGGCTGATGGGCATCGAAGACCTTTGTCGCGGGGGATCATGGCCGCTGGACGGGGGCCACCGCGGAATCGGTAATAGAGGGACGGCTTGCTGTCCCGGTGGATGCTATCGGGAGCAGACGGTGGGTGGGCAACCCGCCTGCTCGTTCACGTGTCCGGTGGCGGCGCGTGTGCGCGTCCACTCCTACGACCGTAGCTCGGCCCGGTCCGGTTCCCAAGGGACCCGACAGGGCTGGTGACTCTTGTCTCAACGGGTGCGCGGACGGAACCCGGCGGACGAAACGGCCGTAGCGGCCGGAAGCGGGTGTGCGGAAGCGGCCGTAGGGCGCGTCGTTGCAGCTGTACGCCCTGCGGCCGCTTCCGGCGGGCCGTGCCGGACCCAGGCGGACCAGGCCGGGCCCGTGACGGGGCACGGCCCCGCGCCGGGACGGGCCCGCACGCCCGTCGACCGGCGGTTCGAGGGGGCCGACCGGCGACGGGGTGCGTCGGCGGGCGGCCCGGGGGTCAGTCGGCGATCCGGTACTCCTCGAGGAGCCGGCGCCCGACGATCATCTTCTGGATCTCCGCAGTACCTTCACCGATGAGCAGCATCGGGGCCTCGCGGTAGAGGCGCTCGATCTCGTACTCCTTCGAGAAGCCGTAGCCGCCGTGGATGCGGAAGGCGTCCTCGACGACCTCCTTGCAGTACTCGGAGGCGAGGTACTTGGCCATGCCGGCCTCGAGGTCGTTGCGCTCGCCGCCGTCCTTCTTGCGGGCGGCCATGACCATCATCTGGTGGGCGGCCTCGACCTTGGTGGCCATCTCGGCGAGCTTGAACTGGATCGCCTGGTGCTCGGCGATCTTCTTGCCGAAGGTGGAGCGCTGCTGGGCGTAGGCGATGCCGAGCTCGAAGGCGCGGCGGGCGACGCCGCAGCCGCGGGCGGCGACGTTGACGCGGCCGACCTCGACGCCGTCCATCATCTGGTAGAAGCCGCGGCCCGGGACGCCGCCGAGGACGCGGTTCGCCGGGACGCGGACGTCCTGGAGGACCAGCTCGGTGGTGTCGACGCCCTTGTAGCCCATCTTCTCGATCTTGCCGGGCACGGTCAGGCCGGGAACCGAGGGGTTCGGGCCGAAACCGGCCTCCTTCTCGATCAGGAAGGTGGTCATGTTCTTGTACGGGCTGCTGCCGCCCTCGTCGGTCTTGCAGAGGACCGCGACCAGGGTGGAGGTGCCGCCGTTGGTGAGCCACATCTTCTGGCCGTTGAGGACGTAGAACTCGCCGTCCTTGACGCCCTTGGTGGAGATGGCCGAAACGTCGGAGCCGAGGCCCGGCTCGGACATCGAGAAGGCGCCGCGGATCTCGCCGGCCGCCATCCTCGGCAGGAAGTGGTCCTTCTGCTCCTGGGTGCCGTGGGCGTTGATCATGTGCGCCACGATGAAGTGGGTGTTCACGATGCCGGAGACCGACATCCAGCCGCGGGCGATCTCCTCGACCACCAGGGCGTAGGTGAGCAGCGACTCGCCGAGGCCGCCGTACTCCTCGGGGATGGTGAGGCCGAACAGGCCGAGCTGCTTCATCCCCTCGACGATGGCGGTCGGGTACTCGTCCTTGTGCTCCAGCTCGGTCGCGACCGGAATGATCTCCTTGTCGACGAAATCCCGCACGGTGGCGAGGATGTCCCGCTGGATCTCGGTGAGGCCGTCGGTCTGTGCGAGGCGTCCCATCGTGCGGCTCCGAAAGGTCTGAGGGTCTGCGGAAAAGTCGGGGAATCCCCGGGGGGGGGGGATTGCGGGGGCCCTGCCGGCGTGGCTGCGGCAGCAGGGCCCCCGGGCCGGGTGGGGCGCGGCCGATGACGGCGGCCTGCCCGTCCGGGGTCTCTCGAGGGGCCCGCGGTGAAAAGCGGGCCCCTATAGAGGGGAGGGGCTCAGGAGAGCGGGGTCGGGCGGCCGGGCTGCTCGCCGCCGCGCTCCTCGGTGTACGTCGCGGTCGGCACCATCACCTTGCGGCGGAAGACGCAGACGACCGTGCCGTCCTGCTTGTACCCCTTGGTCTCGACGTACACGATGCCGCGGTCGTCCTTGGACTTGGACGGCCACTTGTCGAGCACGGTGGTCTCGCCGTAGATCGTGTCGCCGTGGAAGGTCGGCGCGACGTGGCGCAGCGACTCGATCTCCAGGTTGGCGATCGCCTTGCCGGAGACGTCCGGGACGGACATGCCGAGCAGCAGCGAGTAGACGTAGTTGCCCACCACGACGTTCCTGCCGAAGTCGGTCGTCTTCCCGGCGTAGTTGGTGTCCAGGTGGAGCGGGTGGTGGTTCATGGTGAGCAGGCAGAAGAGGTGGTCGTCGTACTCGGTGACCGTCTTGCCGGGCCAGTGCTTGTAGACCGCGCCGACCTCGAACTCCTCGTAGGTGCGTCCGAACTGCATGGCTGCTCAGGCCTCCGGGATCTCGAACTTGGTGGTGCGCTGCAGGCCCGCGGCCCGGCCCTTGCCGGCGACGACCAGCGCCATCTTGCGGCTGGCCTCGTCGATCATCTCGTCGCCGAGCATCGCGGAGCCCTTGGCGCCGCCCGCCTCGGAGGTGCAGTAGTCGTACGCGTCGAGGATCAGCTCGGCGTGGTCGTAGTCCTCCTGCGAGGGCGAGTAGATCTCGTTCGCGGCGGCGACCTGGTCCGGGTGGAGCACCCACTTGCCGTCGAAGCCGAGGGCGGCCGAGCGGCGGGCGACCTCGCGGTAGCCCTCCTGGTTGCGGATCTGGAGGTAGGGGCCGTCGATCGCCTGGAGGTCGTTGGCGCGGGCGGCCATCAGGATGCGCATCAGGATGTAGTGGTAGGCGTCGGCGCCGTAGCCGGGCGGCTGCTCGCCGACCACCAGCGACTTCATGTTGATGGAGGCCATGAAGTCGGCGGGGCCGAAGATGATGGTCTCCAGCCGGGGCGAGGCCTCGGCGATGGCGTCGACGTTGATCAGGCCCTTGGCGTTCTCGATCTGCGCCTCGATGCCGATCCGGCCGACCTCGAAGCCCATGGTCTTCTCGATCTGGGTGAGCAGCAGGTCGAGCGCCTTGACCTGCTCGGCGTCCTGCACCTTCGGCAGCATGATGCAGTCGAGGTTGGGGCCGGCGCCCTCGACCACGGTGATCACGTCGCGGTAGGTCCAGTGGGTGGTCCAGTCGTTGACGCGCACGACGCGGGTCTTGCCGCCCCAGTCGCCGTTGTTGAGGGCGTCGACGATGTTGTGGCGGGCGCTCTCCTTGACCAGCGGGGCGCAGGCGTCCTCCAGGTCGAGGAAGACCTGGTCGGCCGGCAGGCCCTGGGCCTTCTCCAGGAAGCGCGGGTTGCTGCCCGGTACGGCGAGGCAGGAGCGGCGCGGGCGCAGTCGGTTGACAGCAGTCATCAGAATCGAGGGTTCCTTCCCAGTGGTCAGCTGGTCAGCTGGTCAGTTCGTGGCCGCGGTCGGTGCGGACGTCCACGGCTGGAGCTTGTTGGCCAGCCGGATCTCGTCCACGATCCGGCCGATGATGGTGGTGATGCCGAAGTCCTTCGGGGTGAACACGGCGGCGACGCCGGCGGCCTTGAGGGCCTCGCCGTCCGCTGCCGGGATGATGCCACCCACGATCACCGGGACATCCTCCACCCCGGCGCGGCGCAGCCGCTTCAGGACGTCGGGCACCAGCTCGCTGTGCGCGCCGGAGAGGATGGACAGGCCCACGCAGTGGACGTCCTCCGCGACGGCGGCGGAGACGATCTGCTCCGGGGTCAGCCGGATGCCCTGGTAGACCACCTCGAACCCGGCGTCGCGGGCCCGGACGGCGATCTGCTCGGCGCCGTTGGAGTGCCCGTCCAGGCCGGGCTTGCCGACCAGCAGGCGCAGCTTGCCGGTGCCCAGCTCCGCGGCGGTCGCGGCGACCGCGGCGCGGACCTGCTCCAGCTCGCCGCCGGGCTCGGCGGCCACCGCGACGGGGGCGCCGCCGACGCCGGTGGGCGCCCGGTACTCGCCGAAGACCTCGCGCAGGGCGAAGGCCCACTCGCCGGTGGTGACGCCGGCCCGGGCGCAGGCGAGCGTGGCCGGCATCAGGTTGGCCTCGGTGGCGGCGACGGCCTTGAGCTCGGCCAGCGACGACTGGACGGCGGCCTCGTCGCGCTCGGCGCGCCAGGCCTCCAGGGCGGCGAGCACGGACTGCTCGGAGGCCGGGTCGACGACCATGATCGCGGTGTCGAGGTCGGCGGTGAGCGGGCTCGGCTCGGTGGTGTCGAAGCAGTTGACCCCGATGATCTTGTCCTCGCCGGACTCGATCCGGGCCCGGCGGGCGGCGTGCGAGGCGACCAGGTTGGACTTCAGGTAGCCGGACTCGACGGCCGGGATCACCCCGCCCATCTCCAGCACCTTGGCGATCTCCGCCTCGGCGCCGGCCAGCAGCTCCTCGGTCTTGGCCTCGATCACCTGGGAGCCGTTGAAGATGTCGCCGTACTCCAGCAGGTCCGACTCGTACGCCAGCACCTGCTGGATGCGCAGCGACCACTGCTGGTCCCAGGGCCGGGGCAGGCCGAGCGCCTCGTTCCAGGCGGGCAGCTGGACGGCCCGCGCGCGGGCGTCCTTGGAGAGGGTGACGGCCAGCATCTCCAGGACGATCCGTTGGACGTTGTTCTCCGGCTGGGCCTCGGTCAGGCCGAGCGAGTTGACCTGGACGCCGTAGCGGAAGCGGCGCTGCTTGGGGTCGGTGACGCCGTAGCGCTCCAGGGTGACCTTCTCCCACAGCCGGGCGAAGGCGCGCATCTTGCACATCTCCTCGACGAAGCGCACGCCGGCGTTCACGAAGAAGGAGATCCGGGCGACCACCTCGCCCATCCGTTCGGCCGGCACCTGGCCGGAGTCGCGCACGGCGTCGAGCACCGAGATGGCGGTGCACATCGCGTAGGCGATCTCCTGGACGGGCGTCGCCCCGGCCTCCTGCAGGTGGTAGCTGCAGATGTTGATCGGGTTCCACTTGGGGATGCTGCCGACCGTGTAGGCGATCATGTCGGTGATCAGCCGCACCGACGGGCCGGGCGGGAAGACGTGCGTCCCGCGCGACAGGTACTCCTTGACGATGTCGTTCTGGGTGGTGCCGGTGAGCGTGGCGATGTCCGCGCCCTGCTCCTCGGCGACCACCTGGTAGAGCGCCAGCAGCCACATCGCGGTGGCGTTGATCGTCATGGAGGTGTTGGTCCGTTCGAGCGGGATGCCGTCGAACAGGGTGCGCATGTCGCCGACGTGCCCGACCGGGACGCCGACCCGGCCGACCTCGCCGCGGGCGAGGACGTGGTCGGAGTCGTAGCCGGTCTGGGTCGGCAGGTCGAAGGCGACGGACAGGCCGGTCTGGCCCTTCGCCAGGTTCCGCCGGTAGAGCGCGTTGGAGTCGCTCGCGGTGGAGTGGCCGGCGTAGGTGCGCATCAGCCAGGGGCGGTCGCGCTTCCGGGGCTCGGTCATCAGATGTTCCTGAAACGGTTGATGGCGTCGAGGTGCTTGGCGCGGAACTCCGCGTCGTGCACGCCCAGGCCCTCCTCGGGGGCCAGGCAGAGCACGCCGACCTTGCCCTGGTGCCTGTTGTGGTGCACGTCCAGGGCGGCCTGGCCGGTCTCCTCCAGGGAGTAGACCTTGGAGAGGGTCGGGTGGATCTTCCCCTTGGCGATCAGGCGGTTGGCCTCGAAGGCCTCGCGGTAGTTGGCGAAGTGCGAGCCGACGATCCGCTTGAGCGACATCCACAGGTACCGGTTGTCGTACTGGTGCATGTAGCCGGAGGTGGAGGCGCAGGTGACGATGGTGCCGCCCTTGCGGGTGACGTACACCGAGGCGCCGAAGGTCTCCCGGCCCGGGTGCTCGAAGACGATGTCCACGTCCTCGCCGCCGGTGAACTCGCGGATCTTCGCGCCGAGGCGCTTCCACTCGCGCGGGTCCTGGTTGTTCTCGTCCTTCCAGAACCGGTAGCCCTCGGCGGAGCGGTCGATGATCGCCTCGGCGCCCATGGCGCGGCAGATCTCGGCCTTCTGGTCGCTGGAGACCACGCAGATCGGGGTGGCGCCGCCGGCCAGCGCGTACTGGGTGGCGTACGAGCCGAGGCCGCCGCTGGCGCCCCAGATCAGCACGTTGTCGCCCTGCTTCATGCCGGCGCCGTTGCGCGAGACCAGCTGGCGGTACGCGGTGGAGTTGACCAGGCCGGGGGAGGCGGCCTCCTCCCAGGTGAGGTGCCGGGGCTTGGGCAGCAGCTGGTTGGTCTTCACCAGGGCCAGCTGCGCCAGGCCGCCGAAGTTGGTCTCGAAGCCCCAGATGCGCTGCTCCGGGTCCATCATCGTGTCGTTGTGGCCGTCCGCGGACTCCAGTTCGACCGAGAGGCAGTGCGCGACGACCTCGTCGCCGGGCTTCCAGGCGTTGACCCCGGCGCCGGTGCGCAGCACCACGCCGGCCAGGTCGGAGCCGACCACGTGGTACGGCAGGTCGTGGCGCTTGGTCAGCGGCGACAGCCGGCCGTACCGCTCCAGGAAGCCGAAGGTGGAGACCGGCTCGAAGATCGAGCTCCAGACGGTGTTGTAGTTCACCGCGCTGGCCATGACGGCGACCAGGGCCTCGCCCGGGCCCAGCTCGGGCAGGGCGACCTCGTCGAGGTGAAGGGACTTGCGGGGGTCCTTGTCGCGGCTGGCGAGGCCCGCGAACATCTGCTCGTCGTCCTTGTGGAGCGTCACCGCCCGGTAGGACTCGGGGAGCTTGATCGCCGCGAAGTCCGCCGACGTGCTGTCGGTGCTGAGGATCGCGTCGAGGATTTCCTGCATGGCTGCCTCCGAAGGCGTACCTGTGCGAGGGTCACAGGGCGTCTGGGGGAGCCGGGAGCGGACACCGGCTTCGCTGAGGTGGGTGGTGGGCGGGTCAGACGGGGCACCCGGGGTGGACCGGGCCGTTCTGGCTCTCTGCTCCCGGGGTGTGGGAACGCCGGACGACGGCGCGCCGAGGTGGGGAGCCGCGGCGCCGCGACTGGTGAGTAACAAGGTAGTGGCACCCTGTGCCACTCGTAAAGACACCGGGTGCCAGGAATTCCAGTCGGTTCAGAGGCCGCGTGACGCGCGTTGCGCGGGCATGCGAAAGGCCCGCGCCGACATCCCGGCGCGGGCCCTCGATACCGCTCTGACCTGCGTGAATACTGGGTCTACGACTCCCGGGCGCCACTCAGTGCGGCCCGGATGCTGTCCACCACGACGTCCAGCGGAGCGTCCGTCCGGGCGACTGTGATGAGCACCTCACCTCCGGGACTGGCACTCAGTGCGCTCTCGACCCCGGCGTCCCCCGGGGTCCCGTTGGCACCCGGTGCCACCACCGATCCCCGCCGCCTGGCACCCGGGGCACTGGAGGCCCAGAAGGTCCGCCGGATCACCTCGAAGGAGTGGTCCAGCTGCGCCTCCACGTCGCCCCGGCCGCCGGCCCGCAGCCAGCGCCGCAGCACGTGGTTGTGCGCCGCGACCACCGCCGCCGCCGAGACCTCGGCCAGCATCGAGTCGTCCTCGCCGCCGCGCTGCCAGCCGGACGGGATGGACTCGCCGGTGTCGAAACGGCCCAGCAGGTAACGGGTGAACAGCCGCTCGTAGCGGGCCACCACGGCGATCTCCCGCTCGCGCAGCGCCGGGACCTGACGGATCAGCTGGTACCGCGCCACCGACACCCCCGGGGTGGAGGCGTACATCCGCAGCACCTCCTTGATGCCGCGGCAGACCACGTCCAGCGGGTGCTCCTCCGGCTCCGCGCTGGCCAGCAGGTCGGCCACCCGCACCAGGGTGTCGTCGTGGTCCGGGAAGATCGCCTCCTCCTTGGACCGGAAGTACCGGAAGAAGGTGCGCCGGGCCACCCCGGCGGCGGCCGCGATCTGGTCGACCGTGGTCTCCTCGTAGCCCTGCGAGGCGAACAGCTCCATCGCGGCCGTGGCCAGGTCCTGGCGCATCTGCTGGCGCTGCGCCGCCGCCCGGCGGCTGCCCGGCCCGCCCTCCGGCCCGGTGCCCCCGGTCGAGGGGCTGGTCCGGTCGGCGCCGCCGTGCGGCCCGGCGGGGTGCTGCGGGGAGGTTGACTGAACCCGATCCATGTCCGGAACGCTACACGGCCCGGACGGCGCGCCCGCGGCCCTTCCCCGCCGCACCGGCACCACCGGTCCGGTCACGGCCGGGCGGGGCCAGCGGGAGGTCGCCGTCCCGGGGCTCCAGACGGGGCGCGGGGAGGCCATGGAGCCCTGTGGCGGCGCGGCGTGCGGTCCGGCAGGGGGCGGCTCGTACGGCAGCTCGTACGGGCCGCCCCCGGCCTGCGGGGTGGTCACCGGCGCGCGTGGTCGCGGAAGCCGCGGCCGGTCTTGCGGCCCAGGCAGCCCGCCGCGACCAGGTGCTCCAGCAGCGGCGCGGCCGCCAGACCGGGCTCGCGGAACTCCTGGTGCAGCACCCGCTCGATCGTCAGCGAGACGTCCAGGCCGACCACGTCCAGCAGCTCGAACGGGCCCATCGGGTAGCCGCAGCCGAGCTTCATCGCGGTGTCGATGTCGTCCACCGTCGCGTAGTGCTCCTGGAGCATCCGCACCGCGTCGTTCAGGTAGGGGAAGAGCAGCGCGTTGACGATGAAGCCGGCCCGGTCGCCGCACTCCACCGGGTGCTTGCGGACCTTCGCGGTCAGCTCCAGCACCGTCGCGGTGACGTCCGGCGCGGTCAGCACCGTGGAGACCACCTCGACCAGCTTCATCGCCGGGGCCGGGTTGAAGAAGTGCATGCCGATCACGTCCTGCGGCCGCGAGGTGGCGGTCGCGCAGCTGATCACCGGCAGCGAGGAGGTGGTGGTGGCGAGCACCGCGCCCGGCCGGACGATCTTGTCCAGGGTGGCGAACAGCTCGCGCTTGACCGCCAGGTCCTCGGCGACCGCCTCGACCACCAGGTCCACCTCGGCCAGCTCGGTGTACTGGCCGACCGGGGTGACCAGCGCCAGCGCGGCGTCCCGCGCCTGCGCGGACAGCCGGCCCTTGGCCACCGAGCGCTCCAGCGACCTCGCCAGCTGCGCCTTGGCCGCCTCGGCCTTCTCCTGGCTGCGGGCGGCCAGCAGCACCGGGTGCCCGGCCTTGGCGAACACCTCGGCGATGCCGGTGGCCATCGTCCCGGAGCCGCAGACGCCGACGGTGCGCACCTCCCGGCCCGGCACCTTCGGCAGGGCCGGCCCGGTCGCCGCGTCCACGGCCCGGGACGAGCCCGGCGCCTCGTAGGTGTAGAAGCCGCGGCCGGTCTTGCGGCCCAGCAGCCCGGCCGCGACCAGCTGGCCGAGGATCGGGGCGGGCGCGTGCAGGCGGTCCCGGGACTGCTCGTACATCGCCTCCAGCACGGTGCGCGCGGTGTCGACGCCGATCAGGTCGAGCAGCGCCAGCGGGCCCATCGGCAGGCCGCAGCCGAGCCGCATCGCGGCGTCGATGTCCTCCCGCGAGGCGTACTTGGACTCGAACATCGCGGCGGCCTGGTTCAGGTAGGCGAACAGCAGGCCGTTCACCACGAAGCCGGCCCGGTCGCCGGCCGCCACCGGCTCCTTGCCGAGGTCGCGGGCGAAGGCGGCGGCGTCCTCGGCGGTCCGCGGGGAGGTCAGCACCGTGCGGACCACCTCGACCAGCTTCATGCCGTGCACCGGGTTGAAGAAGTGCAGGCCGAGCACCCGCTCCGGACGGGCGGTCGCGGCGGCGATCCGGGTCACCGACAGCGCGGTGGTGCCGGTGGCCAGGACGGTGCCCTCCGGGCAGATCCGGTCCAGCTCGGCGAAGACCTCCCGCTTCAGCTCCAGCTGCTCGGGGACCTCCTCGATCACCAGGTCCGCCCCGGCGGCGGCCGCGAGCTCGTGGCCGACCGAGATCCGGGCCAGCAGCCCGGTGCGCTCCTCGGCGGTGAGCCGCTCCCGGCCGACCGCGTGCGCGGTGGCCTCCTCGATCCGGGCCAGCGCCCGGGCGGCCGAGTCCTCGGTGGCCTCGATGCCGATCACCCGGCGGCCGCTCTTGGCGACGGCCACCGCGACGCCGGCACCCATCGTGCCGAGGCCGACGACGGCGACAGTGGGGAAGGGACGCTCCATCTGTCCTGTACTCCTAGTCATGAAGGGCCCGCGCGTGCTCCGGCGGGCACGCCGCCGCGCCCGTACGCCGGGGGCGGCCGCCGCCGGAGGAGGGTCCACGCGCGAGGGCTGGGGAGATGACGGGGTGTCGGCACACCGGGGCGGGGGCCGGTCCGCTCCGGCCCGATCGCGGGTGTGCCGTGGTGCTCAGGCGCTCGAAGGTGAAGGAGACGGCCCTGATACGAGGGAGGAACCCGGCCCGCCGCGGTCCGCGGCACCGGCCGGTGAAGGTGAAGGCGCACCGCGCGGGCGCCGGAGAAGCGGCGACCGCGGCCTGCCGCCGGTGCGGCTCCCGAAGCCCGGCGGTGGTGCGTGCCCGGCCACTGTAGCGAAGCTACTGGCGAGTAGGAAGAGGGCGGGGACGGAAAACCGTTCGGGGCCGCGGGCGGGCGTTCGCTAGGGTGATCGACGCGGGGGCGGCTCCGCGGCGTGCTTCCTTCTCACTCATCTGCAAAATGAACCCGAGTGCGCCCACTCTCCGCCCCCGCTTCGTCGTTCCCACGGGGGAAGAGCTGTGAAGAATCCGAGCACCACCGCGCCGCGGGCCGGTCTGGACGCCTACCTGCTGCGCCGCCACGGAACGGTCCTGGGCGAGCCCGGAGCCGTCCCCGGCGAACCCCAGCCCTGGACGGCCCAGGGGCTGGTCGTCCTGGAGGCCGACCTCGCCCGGCGCGGCTACGTGCTCACCGCACCGCTGCGGGCCGCCCTCGGCCGACTGCGCCCGCTCGACCTCGCCGCGGCCGGCACCCGGCTGCTGCGCGGCATCGACGCGATGCTCGGCGCCGACCGCAGCCACACCCCGCTGTTCCGCCGCTTCCCCGAGGGCGTGCCCTCGCACGCCCACGCCGACTACTCCGCGATCATCCGCGGCTACCTGCTCTGCCAGGCGAGCCAGGTCTGCCTGCTCTGCGAGCGGACCAGCCTGGAGGCCGGCATCGGCGCCCTCGCCCCCTGCGCCCACCTGCTGTGCGGCGACTGCTACCTGGAACTGGTCGAGGCCGGCGGCGACCACCGCTGCCCGCTCTGCCACACCCGGCTGGAGCGCAAGCGCCGGCTGTCCACCGACACCAGGGCCGCCCGCAACGCCGCCCGCGAACTGCGGTCCGGACAGCAGCTCAAGCCGCTGCGCCTGGCCGACCCCGAGGACGTGGACGGCCTCGCCGCCACCGCACTGGCCGCGCTGCTCGCCCGGCAGACCCCGCTGAGCCCGCAGGACCGCGAGGACCTCGCCCTGCTGCTCCACCACGCCCCCGCCGACCCGGCCGGCTGGCTGCCCGCCGAGATCCCCGTCCGGGAGACCCGCGCCACCGTGCTGGCCGCCCTGCTGCACCGCGACCGGGAGGCCGCCCGACCGCTGCTCGCCGCCCACCTCACCACCGCCACCGACGTCCTGCGGCTGATCTGGGCGTGGTCCGGCGCCGAACCCGACCTGCTGCCGGAGACCGCCAGCACGCTGCGCCTGCGCAACCTGCCCCGCCCGCTGCGCCGCGACCTGCTCGCCGTCCTGGACGCGTTCCCGGCCGGCACCCTCGCCGAGGACCTGCGCCGCCACCGCGAGCCCTGGCTGCGGGTCGGCGAACTGCTGCACCCGTACGAGCACCACGCCCGCTTCCCTCACGCGGCGGCCGCGTTCGCGGTCCTCCGGCAGAGCGACCTCGACCTGCACGGCCTCGGCCCGCTGCTGCGCGAGGCGCCCGCCCCGCTGCGGGTGCGCGAGACACCCGGCGGACACGGCCGGCTGACCGTGGAGACCTTCGCCGCCCGGGTCGAGCACGCCCTCGAACAGGGCGACCTGCCCGCCGCCGTCCAGCTGCTGGCCCGCCGTCCGGGCGAACTGGTGCGCCGGCTGCACCACCTGCTGCGGGTGCACGCCGCCTGGCTCCCCGGCGAACCGCTGCCCGCCGAACTCGCCGAGGCGCTGCCCGTCGCCCTGCGCGCCGTCGCCCCCGGCCCGCTGCTCGGCGCGTACGGACGGCTGCGCGCGCCGCGCGAGTACGGCGAGCGGCGGCTGTACTTCCCGCGCGGCCGGGTCGCCTCGGCGCACGCCCGCGCCGACCGGGGCACGCCCGT
Source organism: Kitasatospora sp. NPDC056800 (assembly GCF_042789775.1). NCBI lineage: Bacteria > Bacillati > Actinomycetota > Actinomycetes > Kitasatosporales > Streptomycetaceae > Kitasatospora > Kitasatospora sp. NPDC056800. The sequence goes on from NZ_JBHUAL010000002.1 coordinate 42,826, forward strand.
CCCGGCCGGGCTCAGCGCGCCCGTCTGCGCCCTGATCGAAGCCGAACTGCTGCGCAGGGCCGGGCAGTCGGTCCAGGGCCGGGAGCGTTACGAGGTGGCCGTGCTGGACGCCGCGCTGGCCGACCTGGTGGTGCCCTTCGCCGAGCGCGCCAGCGCCAGGACCCTGGTCGCGGTGCCGCGCGGCAGCGTGCAACCCCTCCCGGAGGGGCAGCGGCTGCGGCTGTTCGTGCACTGGATGCAGCGTCCGCACCAGCGGGTGGACCTCGACCTGTCGGTCGCCTTCTACGACGAGGACTGGCAGTTCACCGGTCTGTGCGACTACACCCGGCTGGTCGCCGGGCCGCGCGCCGCCGTCCACTCCGGCGACTACACCAGCGCCCCGCCGCCGCACGGCGCCACCGAGTTCGTCGACCTCGACCTGCCCGCGCTGGGCGGGGCCGGGGCCCGGTACGCCGTGGTCGTGGTGTTCAGTTACAACGACGTCCCCTTCGAGGACCTCACCGACGCCTTCGCCGGGTTCATGGCCCTCGACCCCGCCCAGGGCGCCAAGCGGCACAGGGGGGCCTTCCGCCCGAAGGACGTCCGCCAGCGCCTCGACCTCGCCGGGGACGCCAGGATCTGCGTGCCGATGATCGTCGACCTCCGGTCCCGCGCCTACACCTGGACCGACCTCAACGTGGGCTCCGGCACCGGGTTCCACAACCTCGACCGGCACCACGCCGCGGTCGGTTCGCTGGCCGCCGACGTCCTGACCCACTTCGCGCCCGGCACCCGGGCCACCCTGTGGGACCTCGCCTGCGCCACCGCCGCGGCGGGCAGCGACGAGGTGCTGGTCCGCGACCGGACCGGCCGCGGGCTCGACGTCTACCGCCGGGGCGCGGACGAGCCGGTGAGCGCCTTCGCCGAGCGGCTGCGCGCCCGCCACGAGAGCGACCGGCGCACCGAGCGGCCGCCGGACGACACCGCCCGGCTGATCGCCGAACGCCTCGGCGGCACGCGGGCGTTCGCCGCCCTGGTGCACGCCGACGTGCCCGCTCCGGCCGAGCTGCGCGGGACGCTCTACCGGCTCTACCCGGGCCCGACCGACGCGGCCCCGGACACCCTGGAGCGGATCACCGCGGGGGAGTTGACCGCCAGGTTCGCCCCGAACGGGTGAACGGGTGAACGGGGGCGCCCGCAGGACCACCCGATAGGGGAGTTACCCGACCCCGACCGGCGGGGCAGCATGACGGCATGACCACCGGAACCGCCGCCGTCGACCCCACCGCGCCCGGGCCCGCCGAGCCGCCCGTCACCGCCGAACGGCTCGCCGCCGCCGCGGTGGCGGCCGTCGCGCTGCCACCGCGCGAGGAGCGGGCCGCCCGGGCGGCGCAGGCCGTCGACCGGCTGCGCACCGAGGCCGTCGAGGCGGTGGCCGTCACCTGGGTGGACAACGCCGGCATCACCCGGGTCAAGGCCGTGCCGCTCGGCGGCCTGCTGCACGCCGCGCAGTGGGGCGTCGGCACCGCGCCCTGCTTCGACGTCTTCCTCGCCGACGACGCGATCACCACCAGCCCGATCATCGGCGGCCCCACCGGGGACCTCAGGCTCTACCCGGACCTCGACCGGATCGTCCCGCTGGCCGCCCAGCCCGGCTGGGCCTGGGCCCCGGGGGACAGATACACCCAGGCCGGCGCCCCGCACCCCGGCTGCCAGCGGCTGTTCGCCCGCCGGGCCCGGGCGGTGGCGGCCGCGCGCGGCCTGAGCCTCAAGGCGGGCATCGAGGTCGAGTGGACGGTCGCCCTGGCCGGCGCCCCGGGGGAGGAGCCGCAGTACCCGACGCACGGCCCGGCGTACGGGATGCACCGGGTCACCGACCTCTCCGACTACCTGCGGGACGTCCTGCGCGCCCTCGGCCGGCAGGGCCTGAGCGTCCTCCAGATCCACCCCGAGTACTCCCCGGGCCAGTTCGAGGTCTCGGTCGCCCCCGAGGACCCGGTCGCCGCCGCCGACACCTCCGTCCTGGTCCGGCACACCGTCCGGGCCGTCTCCGCCCGGCACGGCCTGCGGGTCTCCTTCGCCCCGGTGGTGGAGACCGGCGCCGTCGGCAACGGCGGGCACCTGCACGTCAGCCTCTGGCGCGACGGGCGCAACCTCGGCCACGGCGGCCCCGGCCCGCACGGCCTGACGGCCGAGGCGGAGGGCTTCCTCGCCGGGGTGCTCGACGCGCTGCCCGAACTGCTGGTGCTGGGCTGCTCCAGCCCGGCCGGGTACCTGCGGCTGGTGCCCTCGCACTGGGCGGGCGCCTACCAGTGCTGGGGCCTGGAGAACCGGGAGGCCGCGCTGCGCCTGGTGACGGGCTCCACCGGGGAGCGGTCCGCCGTCGCCAACGCCGAGGTCAAGTGCTTCGACGCGAGCGCCAACCCGTACCTGGCGGTCGGCGGGGTGATCGCGGCCGGCCTCGCCGGGCTGGAGCAACGCCGCGCGCTGCCACCGGAGTCCACCGGCGATCCGGCGGCCGCCGAGCCCGGCACGGTGCCCCGGCTGCCGGCCTCCCCGGCCGAGGCGATCGCCGCGTACGAGCGCTCGGCGGTGCTGCGCGAGGCCCTCGGCGAGCCGCTCTACCAGGCGGTGCTGGCGGTGCGCCGGGCGGAGCGGGAGCAGTACGCGGCCGTCACGCCCGAGGAGTTGGTCGCGGCCACCCGCTGGCGGTACTGAGCGGTGGCCCGGCCGGAGGGGCCCGCGCTGGTCGACCACCACTGCCACAGCGTGGTGGCGGCCGAGCTCGCCGACGACGCCCTGGCCGGGCTGCTCACCGAGTCCGACCGCCCGCCCGCGCCCGGCTGTTCGCCCTTCGACAGCGCGCTGGGCCTCGCGGTGCGGCGCTGGTGCCCGCCCGTGCTCGGCCTGCCGGCGCACGCCCCGGTCGCCGACTACCTGGCCCGGCGGCGGGAGTTGGGCGCGGCCGGGGCCACCGGGCGGCTGCTGGCGGCCGCCGGGCTGGACACCTGCCTGGTGGACACCGGGCTGACGACTGCCGCGGGCCACGAGCTGCTGCCGTTGGCCGAACTCGCCGGGGCCACCGGGGCGTCGGTGCGCGAGGTGGTCCGGCTGGAGTCGGTCGCCGCGGCGGTGACGGCCGGCGCCGGGGACTGGCCGGGGGCCGTCGCGCAGGCGCTCGGGTCGGCCGCCGCCGGGGCCGTCGCGGTCAAGTCGGTGCTCGCCTACCGGCACGGGCTGGCGGCCCCCGCCGAACGCCCCGCCACTGCGGCCGTGGTGGCCGCGGCCGGCGCCCACCTGCGCGCCGGGCAAGGCCGGCTGACGGATCCGGTGCTGCTGCACCACCTGCTCTGGACGGCCGTGGACGTCTGCGCCGAGCTCGGCCTGCCGCTCCAACTCCACACCGGCTTCGGCGATCCGGACCTCACCCTGCACCGGGCCGACCCGTCGCTGCTGACGGACTTCGTGCGGGCCGCCGAGCCCAGTGGCGTCCCGCTGGTGCTGCTGCACGGCTACCCGTACCACCGGCAGGCCGCCTGGCTGGCCCAGGCCTTCCCGACGGTGTACACCGACCTCGGGTTGACGGCCTCCTACACCGGGCCGCGGGTGGCCGCGGTGCTGGGCGAGATGCTGGAGCTGGCCCCGTTCGGAAAATTGCTGTTCTCCACCGACGCCTACGGGCTGCCCGAACTCTTTCTGGTGGGGACCTGTCAGTTCCGGTACGGACTGGGCGCGGTGCTGGCGGACTGGCAGGCCGACGGCGCCTGTTCCGCGGCCGACGCCGAGCGGGTGACCGGCCTGGTCGCGGGCGGCAACGCGCGTCGGTTGTACGCGTTGTAGCGGCGCGATCCGCGCTGGTGGCCGAGGTTCCGAGGGGTGTGGCCGCACGTCGGCGAACCATCACTTTTTAACACTCTTGACCTCTGTTTCCCTGTTGACCCCCGAACGGTCGCATCCCGGTTTCTGGTTCAGATGTGACGATTAGATGACTACCTCTTGCGCTTATAAGCAAATATTCATTAGCGTCCCGGTCATTCCCAAGCGCACCTGCCACCGCAGCTGCCGCCTTGACGACTCGGGAGGCCAACCCTCATGCGTGTTCCTCGGATCAGCGGTACCCGGTACGCGGCAGTGGGCGTCGTGCTCGCCACTGCCGGCGCCCTCGCGCTGCCGGCCGGCACCGCCGTCGCGGCCCCCGCGGCCGACCCGACGACCGGTCCGGTGATGAGCTACGTCGTCAACACCAAGGCCAACCACGGTCAGGTGCAGAAGGTCGAGAAGGCCATCACCGGCCTCGGCGGCACGGTGGTCCAGTCGTACGAGCAGGTCGGCGTCGTGGTCGCCCGCTCGAACGACACCAAGTTCGCCGAGAAGCTGCGCCTGGCCAAGGGCGTCGACTCGGTCGGTGCCAGCCGCACCAAGGGCATCCAGGCCTCCGACCAGGGCAAGGCCGACGTCGCCGCCGAGCCGGCCGCCGCGGCCGCCCCGGGCCAGGAGCCCTACGACGCCTACCAGTGGGACATGCGTCAGATCGGTGCCGACAAGGCCCACAAGATCTCGCTCGGCAGCCGCAACGTCACCGTCGGCGTCCTGGACTCCGGCATCGACGCCACCCACGAGGACCTGGCCGCCAACGTGGACGCCTCGCAGTCGGTCTCCTGCATCGACGGCAGGACGAACACCGACTGGAAGGCCTGGCAGCCGACCACCAGCGACCACGGCACCCACGTGGCCGGCACCATCGGCGCCGCCAAGAACGGCAAGGGCATCGTCGGTGTCGCGCCGAACGTCAAGCTGGCCGCCGTCAAGGTCGTCGACGACGGCGGGTTCATCTACCCGGAGAACGCGGTCTGCGGCTTCGTCTGGGCCGGCGAGCACGGCTTCAAGGTGACCAACAACAGCTACTTCGTCGACCCGTGGATGTTCAACTGCAAGACGGACAAGGACCAGGCCGCCATCTCGGACGCCGTCCGCAAGGCCGTCGCCTTCTCGCAGCGCAAGGGCGTCCTCAACGTCGCCGCCGCCGGTAACGAGAACCTCGACCTGGCGCACAAGACCGTCGACGTGGCGAGCCCGGACGACACCACCCCCGCCTCCCGCCCGGTCACCAACGACTGCCTGTCGCTGCCGACCGAGCTGCCCGGCGTCGTCGCCGTCTCCGCGGTGGGCTCCGAGGGTGTCAAGGCGTACTACTCCAGCTACGGCAAGGGCGTCGTCTCCGTCACCGCGCCCGGTGGCGACCGCCGCTTCCAGCTCCCGGACACCCCCGACAAGGACGGCCGCATCCTGTCCACCATCCCCGGTGGCAAGTACGGCTACATGCAGGGCACCTCGATGGCCACCCCGCACGTCGCCGGCGTGGTCGCGCTGCTCGCCAGCACCTTCCCGTGGGCCAGCCCGGACGAGCTGACCGAGATGCTGACCAGCCACGCCGAGTCCGTCCCGTGCCCGAAGGGCGAGTTCAACCCGGGCGGTGCCGGTGCCTGGAAGGCCACCTGCGAGGGCACCACGAACGACAACGGCTTCTACGGCGCGGGCCTGGTCAACGCCGAGAAGGCGGTCCAGTGGTGGCGCTGACGCGCTGACCGCGGACAGCACTGAACAGTAGAACCGGGGAGCGGGCCCACAGGGTCCGCTCCCCGGTCGCGTTCCCACCCGTCGGCGTTCCGGCCGCGCCGGGCCCGAACCCGGCTAGCCCTCGTCGGCGTACTGCTCCCAGGCCGTCTCCACCGACGGCTTGCCGTGCAGGTCCGGTACGTCCCGCAGCCAGGCCGGCCGCCCGGCCCTGGTCCGGGCCGCCCGCCGCCGCTCCGCCTCGCGCAGCTGCTCGGGCGTGGCGAAGCCCTCCGGCAGCCACTCCTCGGAGAGCACCACCCGGGCGGCGAGGTGGGCGACGTAGGCGTGCCGGACGGCGTCCACCGAGTCGAAGCCGGGCTCGCCGGCCAGCCACTCGTCCGGGACGAGTGCCGCCACCTCCTCCAGCAGCGGCACGGTGACCAGCGGCCCGAGCTCCTCGTCGGCCAGCCGGACGTCCGGGGCCGAGCCGCCGAGCGCGTGCGCGCTGAGGTCGTACCGCTTGCCGACCGAGGCCTCGGCCCCCGCCCAGCGGTGGTGGAAGATCAGCGCGGCGCCGTTGTCGATCAGCCAGAGCCGCCCGTGCCAGACCACCAGGTTGGGGTTGTGCACGGTGCGGTCGACGTTGCCGGTCAGGGCGTCCAGCCAGACCACCCGGCCGGCCTCGGCCGAGTCCACCGTGATCATCCCCGGCCGGAAGTCCCGCGCGCCGGGCAGCAGGTCCATCCCGAGGTTGACCCCGGCGCTGGCCTTGAGCATGTCCTGGATCTCGGCGTCCGGTTCGTCCGCGGCGACGGCCGGGTCGAAGTCCACCAGCCGCAGCTCCGGCACCCGCAGGCCCAGCCGCCGGGCCAGCTCACCGACGATGACCTCGGCGATCAGCGCCTTGCGGCCCTGCGCGGCCCCGGTGAACTTGACCACGTACGTGCCTAGGTCGTCGGTCTCCACCACGCCCGGAACGGAGCCGCCGGCCCGCAGCGGGTCGACGTAGCGCACAGCAGTCACCAGATCGAGCACACCGGCCACCCTATCCCGCCGCGTCGCGGGCGGGACCCTGTGATTGGCTTGCCGGACAGAGCGGTTCCCACCACATGAGGAGAGCAAGGTCATGGGACAGGTGCAGGCCACCACCGAGCGGGTCTACGACGCCGCCCCCGAGCGGGTGTACGAGGCGCTGGCCGACTACCAGGTGACCCGCCCGAAGCTGCTGCCCGCGCAGTACAGCGAGTACGAGGTGCGGGTCGGCGGCACCGGCGCCGGCACCCAGGTGCACTGGAAGCTCCAGGCCACCGAGAAGCGGGTGCGCGACTGCCTCTTCACCGTCTCCGCGCCCGAGCCCGACCAGCTGGTCGAGAAGGACGCCAACTCCAGCATGGTGATCACCTGGACCGTCTCGGCCGTCGGCGAGGGCCGTGCCAAGGTCACCGTGACCGCCACCTGGCAGGGTGCCACCGGCATCGGCGGCTTCTTCGAGCGCACCTTCGCCCCGAAGGGCCTGAACCGGATCCACGACCAGGTGCTGGCCAACCTGGCCGCCGAGGTCCGCTGAGGTCCGCTGAGGCCCACCGAGGTCCACGTGGGTCCGCCGGGACCGCCACGGTCCGCCGGTCCCGCGGATTCGCCAACCGCGCGATTCGCGCGCGTAGATCCATCGAACCGCTCGAATCGCCCGGGGATTCGAGCGGTTCGGTCTCCCGTACGAGCCGAAAGCCGTACGGGTGGCCGAACCGCCACCTGCGGGTGACGGGGGCCGCCCGGCACCGGTGGGCCACCCTAGGCTCGCCGCCGTGCATATGACGATCCTTCACATTTCCCAACCGGTGGACGGCGGGGTCGCCCGCGTCGTCGCCGATCTGGTCCGGGGCCAGCGGGAGGCCGGCCACCGGGTGCTGGTCGCCTGCCCGCGCGGCGGGCGGCTGGCCGCGGAGGCCGCCGCGGTGGGCGCGCTGGTCCAGGACTGGCCCGCCCGGCGCCCGCCCGGCCCGGGCACCCCCGCCGAGGCCTGGCGGCTGCGCCGGATCGTCCGGGCGGCCGCCCCCGACGTGGTCCACCTGCACAGCGCCAAGGCCGGGTTGGCCGGGCGGCTCGCGGTGCACGGCACGGTGCCGACCGTCTTCCAGCCGCACGCCTGGTCCTTCGCCGCCGTCGACGGCGCGCTGGCCGCCGCCACGCTGCGCTGGGAGCGCTTCGCCACCCGCTGGTCGCACCGGCTGCTGTGCGTCAGCGTCCAGGAGCGGGCCGACGGCGTGGCGGCCGGGCTGCACGCCGACTGGGCGGTGGTGCCCAACGGCGTGGACGTGCGCCACTACGCGCCCGCCGACCGCCGCGCCGCCCGGATCGCGCTCGGCCTGGACCTGGAGGCCCCGCTCGCGGTGTGCGTCGGGCGGCTGTGCCGGCAGAAGGGCCAGGACGTGCTGCTGGCCGCCTGGCCGGAGGTGCTGCGCCGGGTGCCGAGGGCCCGGCTGGCCCTGGTCGGCGGCGGGCCGGAGGAGCAGCGGGTCGCGGAGCTGGTCCGGCAGACCGCCGAGCCCGCCCGGATCCGGCTGGTCGGGGACGTGCCGGACCCGCGCCCGTGGCTGGCGGCGGCCGACCTGGTGGTGCTGCCCTCACGCTGGGAGGGGATGGCGCTGGCCCCGCTGGAGGCGATGGCGGCCGCCCGTCCGGTGCTGCTGACCGACGTGCCCGGCGCCCGGGAGTGCCTGCCGCCGTCCGAGCTGGCGCACGCGGTGGTCCCGCCCGAGGACGCGCGGGCCCTCGCCACCCGTATGGGGGACGCGCTGTCAGATCCGATCGAATGCGAGCGGCGCGGCGCCCGGTTGCGCGAGCACGTGGTGGGCCGGCACGACGTGCGCACCGTGGTCGAACAGGTTGACGTCCTCTACCGCCACCTGCTGGGTGCGGGACCGGCGGCGGGGCGGCGCCGGGCCCGTGTCCCAGAGCGGATCTGATCGTTTCACATGCCGTGAATGCCCGCCGTTTCCGGCGTTGTCGTATTCGCACCCTCGGCCGGATAGGGAGGCGAGGCGTCAAATCCGAAATACCTATTAATGGGCGGCTGGAATGAATCGGCAAGTCAACTTCCGGCCTGTACCGCCCGGTTCTGTATTGTCGGATTTTGCCTGCTTCGTTCGGATTTCATGTCGGGAATTCACGGCTGGGCCCCTCGCGACCGACTTCTTCGTGACCAGTTCCTTTGCGATCGGCCCCGCCGCCGGACATCCGGAAGCCGCGAGCGGCAGCAGGTGCTGTCAGGACCGCGCCCACCGGGCCGGGACGGCCGCCCCGCGCCAACCGGTGCCGGGGCACCGTCACCCCGGGCACACAGCAGGGGAGATCGTGCGCTGATGACCATTGACCACGAGAGTGTGCCGCGATCGAGCGGACCCCTGTCCGGCCCCCGCCGGCCCGGCACCGGGCTGCTCGACCGGCCGGCGGGGGCGGCGCACCTCCGGACGGTCCCGCCGCAGCACCGGTCCCGTGGGACGGTCCGCTCCCGGCTGGCCCTGTCACTCGCCCTGGTCCAGGCCGACGTCATCGCGCTGTGCTCCGCCGGCGGCATCGCCAACCGCGCCTTCGACCCGGCCGCCCCGCTCGACCCGCTGCTCGGCGTCCCCGCCGTCCTGCCCCTGCTGCTCCTGCTCAACCTGGCCGGCGGCCTCTACCGCCCCCGGCTCACCCTGTCCGTCCTGGACGAACTGCCCGCGCTGTCCGCCCGGGCCGTGGTCGCCACCGCCTTCGCCGTCACCCTGTCCGGCGGCCTCGGCGGCCACTGGCCCGACTGCGGCCCGGCCAGCCCGGCCCGGCTCACCGTCCTGCTCGGCGCCCAGCTGCTGATCGTGGCCGTCGGCCGCGCCGTCCTCTACCACCTGGTCCGGCGGATCCGCCGCAGCCGCCCCAGCCCCGTCCTGGTGCTCGGCGCAGGCCGGCTCGGCCGCCGGGTCGCCGCCGCCCTCCGCGCGCACGGCGAGTACGGGATGCGCCCGGTCGGCTTCCTCGACGCGGACCCGCCGCTGCTGCCCGGCGACACCGACCTGCCCGTGCTCGGCGGCCGCGAGGCACTGGAGCGCGAGGTGCGCCGGCACGGCGTCCAGCACGTGATCGCCACCGCCGGCGCCGCCGACGAGGCCGAGACCGCCGCCACCCTGCGCGACGCCGCCCGGCTCGGCTGCCAGGTCTGGCTGGTGCCCGCGCTGCGCGAGTACGGCTCGCTGCCAGCCGCCCCGATCACCGGCGGCGACCACCTGTGGGGCTTCCCCTGCCTGCGGCTCGGCAGCCCCGCGATGCGCCGCCCCGGCTGGGCCGCCAAGCGCGCCCTGGACGTCACCGCCGCCGCGGTCGGCCTGCTGCTGCTCGCCCCCGTCCTGGTGCTCTGCGCCCTCGCCGTCCGCTTCGACACCGGCCCCGGCGTGCTCTTCCGCCAGCAGCGCACCGGCCTGGACGGCCGGGTCTTCACCGTCCTCAAGTTCCGCACCCTGCGCCCGAGCAACGAGCACGAGTCCGCCACCCGCTGGAACATCTCCCAGGACCACCGGATGGGCGCCGTCGGCCGGCTGCTGCGCAAGAGCTCGCTGGACGAGCTGCCCCAGCTGTGGAACGTCCTGCGCGGCGACATGAGCCTGGTCGGCCCCCGCCCCGAACGGCCGTACTTCGTCATGCGGTTCGGCCAGGCCTACCCCGAGTACGCGGACCGCCACCGCGTCCCGGTCGGCCTCACCGGCCTGGCCCAGGTCAACGGCCTGCGCGGGGACACCTCCATCGAGGACCGGGCCCGCTTCGACAACCGCTACATCGAGAGCTGGAGCCTCTGGCAGGACGTCAAGATCCTGTGCCGCACCGCGGCCCTGATGCTCCACCCGGACGGGAGCTGACCCCTTCGTGGCCCTGACCCTCCCCGCCTTCCCCCGCCCGGCCTTACGGGCGGCCCTACCCGCGCTCACCGAGCGCACCAGCCCGCTGGCCGCCGCCACCGTCCTGCTGGTCTGCGTGCCCACCGGGGAGAAGGACGTCGCCGCCGCCGTCCACGTCACCGCCGCCGACCTCGCCTCGCTGGCCCTGGTGGCCCTCACCGCGCTCAACCTGCTGCGCGGGCGGCTGCCAGCGGTCAGCCGCACCACCTGCGCGCTGTTCGGCGGGATCGTGGTCGCCGCCGCCGTCGCCACCCTCGGCTCGACCGACCCGGCCGCCAGCGTCACCGGCTTCGTCCGGCTCGCCCAGGTGTTCGTCCTGGTCCCCGCCGCCGTCCTCTGCGCCCTGCGCGACCGCACCGACCAGCGCCTGGTGCTCGGCTCCTTCGTGCTCGCCGCGCTGATCCAGGGCGTGGTCGGCGCGAAGCAGTACCTCACCCACACCGGCGCCTCCTACACCGGCCAGCCGATCCGGGCCGTCGGCACCTTCGGCGCGCTCGACATCATGGCGATGTCCAGCGTGGTCAGCTTCGGCCTGCTCGCCGCCCTCGCCCTGGCCCTCGGCGAGCGAGGCCCCGGGGGAAACGCCCGGCTGCGCCGCGCGATGTTCGCCGCCGCCGCCTTCCTCGCCTTCCCGCTGGCCGTCTCCTTCAGCCGGGGCAGCTGGATCGCCACCGGCCTCGCCGCCACCGTCCTGCTGCTGCGCGTCGACGCCCGGCTGCTGGTGCGCGGCGCCGTCCTCGGCCTGGCCGCCGCGGTCGTCCTGGTCGGCGGCCTCGGCCTCGGCGGCTCCGGCGTCACCAAGCGGCTCAGCTCGATCGGCTCCGTCTCCGCCGCCCCCGACCAGTCCGTCTCCGACCGGTACGACCTGTGGTCCACCGCCGGACGGATCTGGCAGGACCACCCCGTGCACGGCGCCGGCCCCAAGGCCTTCCAGCAGCTGCGCGACAGCCACGCCCCGCTGCGGCTGTCCTCCGGCAGCGACGCCGCCGACGCCACCATCGGCTTCCAGCGCGAACCGCTGCTCTCCCCGCACAACATGTACTTCCTGGTGCTCAGCGAGCAGGGCCTGATCGGCATCACCGCCTACGCCGCGCTCTTCCTCGCCCTGCTGATCGGCTGCCTGCGCCACCGCCGCGGCCCCGGGCTCGCCGCCCTCGCCCTGCTCACCTGGGTCCTCGTCGACTTCCTGTACTCCGACATCGGCGGCACCACCACCGTGCTGACCTCCGTCGTCCTCGGCCTCGCCGCCCGCGCGGCCGCACAGCACCCCGGGCACCCCGCCGCCGGTCCGGCGACCACCGGAGCGGCCCGGTGACCACCGACCGGCCCGCCGCCGTCGCCTCCCCCCTCCCCGCCCCCCGCGGCGCCCCCGGCGGGGACCCGTCCGCCGGGCCGCACCCGGCCCCCCGGCGCGGCTTCCTCGCCAAGGCCTTCGGCATCACCGCCGTGCTCAGCGCCGCCGGATCCGGCCTCGGCCTGCTGCGCGACCTCCTGCTGGCCCGCTACTTCGGCGCCAACCAGGGCACCGACGCCTTCCTGGTCGCCTGGACCGTCCCGGAGACCGCCGCGCCGCTGCTGATCGAGGACGCCATGTCCTTCCTCATGGTGCCCGCGTTCGCCCTCGCCCTGGTGCTGCGCGAGGAGGACCCGGATGCCCCCGACCCGGTCCGCCAACTGGTCCGCGCCACCCTGCCCTGGCTGCTGCTCGCGCTCAGCGGCCTCGCCCTGGCCGTCGCCCTGGGCGCCCCGGAACTGGTCGACCTGCTCGCCCCCGGCCTCACCGACCCCGGCCTGGCCGTCACCTGCACCCGGATCACCGCGGTCACCGTGCTGCCCTTCGGGGTGGCCGGATACCTGGCCGCCGCGCTGCGCGCCCACCACCGCTTCACCGCCCCGGCCGGCATCTACGTCGCCTACAACCTCGGCATCCTCGCCGTCCTGCTCTGCCTCCACTCCTACCTCGGCGTGCGCTCCGCCGCCCTCGGCGTCGCGGGCGGCAGCCTGCTGATGGCCGGTCTGCTGGTCGGCCCGTTCCTGCGCCGGCTGCGCCAGGGCCCGCCCGGCACCGGCCGGGGCCGCCGCTCGCGCCGGGCCCTGGTGCTGATGCCGCTCGCCCTGCTGCCGGTGGCCGCCTTCACGCTCACCCGGCAGTCCCAGGTCTTCGTCGAGCGCTACCTCGGCTCGGCCCTGCCGCCCGGCACCATCTCGCACCTCAACTACGCCGCCAAGGTCTCCCAGCTCGCCATGACGGCGGGCCTGCTGATCTGCACCGTCACCTTCCCGCTGGTCGCCCGGGCGCTGGCCGCCGGGGACCTCACCGCCGCCCGCGACCGGGTGGAGAAGGACCTCGGCCAGGCGGCGGCCGTCGTCCTGTTCGGCACCGCCTTCCTGATGGCCTGCGCCCCCTCGGTGGTCTCGCTGCTGTTCGAGCGCGGCGCCTTCGGCCCGCACGACACCGCCGCCACCGCCGACGTCATCCGGGTGTACAGCTTCGGCCTGCCCGCCCAGGCGCTGATCGGCGTGATGGTCCGTCCGTACTTCTCGCTGCGCCCGGTGGTCCGCCGGGCCGACGACCCGGGCGCCGAGGACGGCCGCCGGCTGCTGGACTGGTACCCGGCCGCCGCGATGGTGCTCGGCCTCGGCGTCACCGTCGCCACCGGCCTGCTCGCCACGCCCCGCTTCGGCGCCCTGGGACTGGCCGCCGGAAACGCGGCCGGGATCACCGCCGCCGCCGCACTGCTGCTGCACGGCCTGGTGCTGCGCGGCATCCCGCTGCGGCTGCACCGGGTGCTCGGCGGCCACGGCCGGCTGGTGGCCGCCGCCGCCGGGGCCACCGTGCTCGGCACCGCAGCCGCCGGGCTGGCCGCCGACCCCCTGCTGTCGACCCTCCTCGGGGGCCTCACCGTGGCGCTGGCCTTCGCGGCCCTCGGCACCGGGCTCGGCGCCCGCGAGGTGCGCGGCCCGGTCCTCGCCCTCGCCCGGGCCCTGGGGCCCGTCCGGAACCCGCCAACCGCCGCCGAAGAAGGGAAGCGTCCCGATGGACAATGAACGGGGAACCGTCCGTTCGGCCCGGGCGGGCCTCCAGAGCGCACCGCCGGACCGGGCACGACCGCCCAGGAGCCGCCACCCGCTCGGCGCACCGCCGGTCCCCGGCTCCGCCTCGCCGTGGATCCTGATGTACCACTCGGTGGCGGTCGAGCAGGAGGACCCCTACCGGCTCACCGTCAGCCCCGAGCGGTTCGCCGAACAGATCGGCTGGCTGTACCGGAGCGGCCGGCGCGGCGTCTCCGTCCGCGAGCTGATGCGGGCGCACGCCCTCGGCCGGGACGACAGGCTGGTCGGCCTGACCTTCGACGACGGCTACGCCGACATCGCCCGGTACGCGGTGCCGACCCTCCAGGCGTACGGCTTCACCGCCACCGCGTACGTGGTCGCCGACCTGCTCGGCCGGGACAACGGCTGGGACACCGAGGGCCCGCGCAAGCGGCTGCTCACCGTCCAGGAGGTCACCGGGCTCGCCGGCGCCGGCTGGGAGATCGGCTCGCACGGCCTAGGCCACCGGGCGCTGCCCGGCCTGCCGCCCGAGGCCCTCGCCGTCCAGGCCCGGGAGAGCCGGCGGCTGCTGGAGGAGGCCGTCGGCGGCCCGGTCACCGGATTCTGCTACCCGTACGGCGCCGTCGACCTGCCCGCCGCCCTGGCCGTGCGCGACGCCGGGTACGACCACGCCTGCGCCATCGCGCACTCCCCGCTCACCGGCCGCTTCGCCCTGCCCCGCTGCTACGTCGGCGACCGCGACGGCGCCTGGCGGCTGCGCGCCAAGCAGGGCCGGCACCGGTTGCGGGACGCCGTCACCGGGCTGCGCCACGCCCGCCGGGAGCCCCGGCCATGAGGGTGCTGCACATCGTCACCGGCCTGGCCGCCGGCGGCGCCGAGCGCCAACTGCACCTGCTGCTGCGGCACCTGCCGGCGCACCAGCAGTGCGAGGTGCTCGCCCTGACCAACCCCGGCACGGTCGCCGAGGCGCTGCGCGCCGACGGCGTCACCGTCCACCACCTCGGCATGCGCGGCAACCGGGACCTCGGCGCGCTGCCCCGGCTGGTCCGGCTGGTCCGGGCCGGCCGCTACGACCTGGTGCACACCCACCTGTACCGGGCCCAGCTGTACGGCCGGACGGCCGCCCGGCTGGCCGGGGTGCGCGCGGTGGTCTCCACCGAGCACTCGCTGCACGCCGGGGTGATCGAGGGCCGCCCGGTCACCCGGGGCGTCAAGGGCCTCTACCTGGCGGCCGAACGGCTCGGCAGCACCACCGTCGCGGTCTCCCGCCAGGTCGCCCAGACGCTGCGTTCCTGGGGCGTCCCACCGGCCCGGATCGAGCTGATCCCGAACGGCATCGACACCTCCCGCTACCGCCTCCCGCCCGCCGAACGGGCCGCCGTCCGCCGCCGGCTGCGGGCCGAGCTCGGGCTGCCGTACGGGGGCTGGGTGGTCGGCGGGGTGGGCCGGCTGGTGCCCGGCAAGCGCTTCGAGGTGCTGGTCGAGGCGCTCGCCGAGCTCGACCCGGCCACCCGGCTGGTGCTGGTCGGCGAGGGTCCGGAGCGCGCCGCGCTGGAGCGCCGGGCCGCCGAACTCGGCGTGCGGGACCGGCTGGTGCTCACCGGGGAGCGCGACGACGTCCCCGAACTGCTGGCCGCCCTGGACGTGCTGGCCGCCCCCTCCACCGCGGAGACCTTCGGCCTCGGCGTCCTGGAGGGCCTCGCGGCCGGGCTGCCGGTGCGCTACAGCGCCTGCCCGGCGCTCGACGAACTGCCGCCCAGGGCCGCCCCGCAGGCCCGCCGCGTCCCCTCCGAGCCCGCCGCCTACGCCGCCGCGCTGCGCGACCTGCGGCCGCTCAGCGGGCACACCGCCGACCCGCTGCCGCACCCCCCGGCCGTCGGCCACTACGACATCGTCCGGGTCGCCGCCGACCTGGGCGCCCTCTACGACCGGCTGGCCCGCGTCTGACCGCCCGCCACCGCCGGAACCGCCGTACCAGACCCAAGGAGCAACACCCATGACCACACCGCGCCGAAGCGCCCGCCGCCTGGTCCGCCGCTGGTGGCCGGTGGTGCTCGCGGTTCCGCTGGGCGCCGCGGTCGGCGCCGGGTACGCCGTCGCCGCGGACCCGTCGTACGCCGCGAACGCCTACGTCCTCGTGGTCGCGCAGAACCCCGGGGAGGCCGCGATCGCGACCAACTTCGCCCAGGCGTACGGCCGGCTGGCCGGGCAGCCGCAGGTGCTCGGGGCGGCGGCCGCCGAGACCGGCCACACCCGGTCCGAGCTGGAGGCCCTGGTGCACGGGACGACCTCCCCGGACGCCCCGATGATCGAGATCACCGGGACCGGGGAGCGCCCCCAGGAGGCTGCCCGGACGGCCGACGCGGTGGCCCGCTCGCTGGTCGCCTTCGCCAACACCAGCAGCAAGGACACCAACGTCCGGCTGGTGACGCTCTCCCCGGCCGCCGCGCCGGACAGGCCGACCACGCCGTCCGGGAAGCTGGACGTCGCGGTCGGCGGCGCGACCGGGCTGCTGCTGGGCGCGCTGGTGATGATGACCCGCCGCCGGGGTGCCCCGGCGGCGCCGGAGGCCGTCGGGAGCCCCGCGACGCCGCAGGAGCCGCAGGTGCCGCGGGCCGCGCGGGTGCCGCAGGCCCCCGCCGCGTCCGCGCCGGTGGCCGTCCCGGCGACCCCGCGCCCGCGCCGCGAGGAGCCGGCCGGGGCCGGGACCGAGCCCAAGCCCGACGCCGGCCCCAAGGCCGCGCCCAAGACCGAGGTCGAGCCCAAGGCCGAGCCCAAGGCCGGGACCAAGAGCGTGAAGGCCCCGGAGAAGGCCGAGAAGAAGCCCGCCGGGAAGCCCGCCGCGAAGGCCGACACGCAGCCCGCCGCCGAGCCCCCGGCGGCGGCGCAGCCCCCGGCCGAGGCGCCGGCCCCCGCCACCGCGGAGCAGGCCCCCGCCCGGCAGCAGGCCCCGGTCGGGGGCGGTCGATGAGCACCGAGACCCGCAGAGGCGGCCTGCCCGCCCAGGCGACGGCGCCGGCCTGGACCACCGAGCTGCGCTGCGAGGACGACGCCCTGGACGCCCTCGCCGAGGAGTGGGACGACCTGGCCGCCCGCTGCCGGACCGCCACCTTCTTCCAGGCCGCGGACTGGCAGCGCTCCTGGTGGCGCCACTACGGCCGCCCCGGCGGCCTGCTCGTGGTGCTGGTCCGCCGGGACGGCCGGCTGGTCGGCGCGGGCGCCTTCGTGCGCCGCGGCGGGCCGCTCGGCGGCCTGACCGGCCTCGGCGGTGGGCTGGTCGACTACACCGACGTCCTGCTCGACGACGAGTGCGCCGACCGGGCCGCCGCCGAGTTCGCCGCCGCGCTCCCGCTCACCCGCCCCTGGCACTGGCTGGAGCTGCGCGAGGTGCACCCCGAGGCGGCGGTGCACCGGGTGTACGGGCACTGGCGCGGCAGCCGCCGCCGCTACCAGGACTCGCTCTGCCAGTACCTGCCGGCCGTCCCGATGGACCGGCTGCTCAAGCGGGTGCCCGGCAAGACCGCCCAGCGCAGCCGGGTGAAGCTCCGCAAGATCGCCGAGGCCGGGGTGGAGGTCCGCTCGACCCCGGTGGCGGAGGTGCCGCAGGCGCTGGACGCGATGCTGCGGCTGCACTTCCTGCAGTGGCAGGCGCGCGGCGTCACGCCCGAGCACCGCACCGAGCGGTTCGCCCGGCACCTGGCCGAGTCCAGCACCGGACTGGTCGCCGCCGGCCGGGCCGCCGTCCACCAGTTCCACCTGGACGGCCAGCTGGTCGCGGTCAACCTGCTGCTGCTCTGCCCGTCCTTCGGCGGGCTGTACATGTACGGGGCGCACCCGGTGCTGCGCGAGCGGCTGGACATCGCCGGACTGCTGTTCAGCGCGGCGCTGGACGAGACGGTCGGCGCCGGCGTCCCGCTGCTCGGCCTGCTGCGCGGCCAGGAGCCGTACAAGCAGCGCTGGCGGCCGGACCAGCTGGCCAACCAGCGGCTGCTGCTCGGCCCGGCGGGGGCGGCACCGGCGGCCGCCGTCCGGGCCGGGGCGGTGCGCGCCCGGCAGGCGGCGGCGCACCAGCTGCGCACCCGCTTCCCCCGCCTCAAGGAGGCGCTGCTGGCCCGCCGCCGCAGCTGACCGCTCAGTGCCGGGCGTGCCGCGCGCCGCCCGTCGGCTTGTGCGTCGGCTTGGGGGCCGTCGGACGGGTCGACGGGCTCGCCGCCCGGCTCGGGGTGGCGCCACCTCCGGGTACGGCGGGGGCGGCGGGTACGGCGGGCGCGTCCGGCGGGTCCTCCGGAGCCGGTGCCGGGGCGGTGGGCGGCGCCGGCACCCCTTCCGGCGCCGGGGCCCCCTTCGAACCGGACATCAGCTGCTTGAACGTCGTCGCCGAGCGGGGATTGCGGTCGCACTCGAAGAAGCCGTGCGGACAGTAGTCGGTGACGGTCTGGTAGGCGGTGTCGTGGGTGCGGATCCAGTCGACCATCCGGCGCACGTACTCGGGGTTGTCGCCGTTGCGGAACAGCCCCCACTCCGGGTAGGAGACCGGCTTGCCGCGCTTGGCGGCGAACTCCACCTGGTCCTGGAGGCCGTACGGCTCGCGCACGTAGTCGTCGAAGGTGCCGCCGGCGGGCTGGTCGTAGCTGTCCATGCCGATGATGTCGACCACGTCGTCGCCGGGGTAGCACTTGGTCCACGGGACGGCGTCCAGGCCCCGGCTGGGGGCGAAGTCGAAGCGGAAGCGCTGGCCGGGCACCGAGCGCATCACCCCGACGATCCGCCGCCAGTACGCCTTCCACGCGGACGGGTCGGGCTTGCAGCGGTGGGTGTAGGTGGTGCCGTTCATCTCCCAGCCGAGGGTGAGCACGGTGTCCGCGCCGCCCAGCGCGACCAGTCGGCGCGCGAGCTTGAGGAAGTGCGCGTCGAAGTCCCCGCGCTCCCCCTGGGCGAGCAGCCTGGCGACCTCGCCGTCCGGCACGTTCGCCTCGTTGGGCACCAGCATCGGCACGCCGAGCACCAGCAGCCGGGACGGGTCGGCCTGCCGCCACTGCGACCAGAGGCCGAGCACCATCGCCTCGCCCTCGATGTCGCTCCAGTCGTTGCCCGCCAGATAGGTGTGGCCGACCTGCATGTTCGCGTCGCCGAGCCACTGCGCGTACTGGCGGATCTGCGGGATGTGGTTGTCCCAGGAGCCGACGAAGGCGCCGAACGGCGGCTCGTGGTTCGGCCGCTGGACCGGAGGGCGGGGGGCCGCGCCGCGCGGCTCGACGGCGTCCGAGGAGAGGGTGTGCCGTTCGGTCTGGCTGAACGGCGTCCCCGCCGGGACGCTGGCCGTGGCCATCAGCAGCAGGGTGGCGGCGGCCAGCGTCAGGCGGCCGATTCGCATGGTGCTCTCCTCCGGACGTCGCGTGGGCGGGGCGCACGGTCTCGGCGTGGACGGACCGTGACGCCCCGCTGGCCGACAGTAGGCCCGAAGGGGGACGAAAAAGCCGAATGTCACCCTAAAGTGGGCGCCATTCGAACGCCGTCTGCCGCAACGACCGGTGGCCGGTGCTCAGGTATCAGATCTGTAACGGTCCGGCCGGGCCCGTCCGGCCCGCTCCGGCGGACCCGTCGGAGCGGCCACGGCCCCGACGGCGCAGGTGGGCGGGCGGGCGCGCGGGGAGGGCGCGCGGGGCCCGGTGGACGCCCGGCGGGGCCCGGCGGCGGCGGAACCGGGCTGACTCGCGTACCCGGTGAAAGGTACGCTCCGGCCGTGTCCTGGAAGCCTCTGCGTGTACTGACCCCCCGCTCGATCCTGCCTGCCTCGGCGGTGGTGCTGGTCCTTGCGGCCGGGGCGGCGGCGCACGCGAACAAGCCGGTGCCGTTCGGCGACCGGGTCGCGGGACCGGGCGACGCGGGGGCGACGCCGGTGAACTCCGAGTCGCTCGGCTCGGCCGACCTCGACCTGCGGGTGGGCCCGGGCCTGGAGGCCTTCCACCAGCAGACCGGCGAGCAGGCCTGGTCCTACCGCCGCGAGGGCGTCGAGGCGCTCTACCTGGCGATGGCCGGCGACAACGCGATCGTGGTCTGGGACGACGGCATGGTCACCTCGGTGCGCCCCGGCGACCACGAGGTGCGCTGGCACCGGGTGGTGCCCGGCCTGGCCGACTGGCTGCACGGCGACGGCGAGCCCGGCGCCGACAAGCGGACCGACGCCCAGCGCAAGGCGCTCGCCAAGCAGCGGGCCGCGGCCGCGCTGCACACCGTCCAGCGGGACGGCTCGCCCTGGCTGGCCCTGGTCACCCCGAACCTCACCATGGGCCTGCGCGACGCCGACGGCGACCTGCGCTACAACGACAAGCCCTCCGGCGGCTGCGTCTACGACCCGCTGCGCGCCGTCCACACCGACTACGCCGTGCTGATCCCGCGCACCTGCACCAACAGCGCCGGGCAGGCCGTCTCCGGCGGCATCACCGGCTACCGGCTGGACAGCAACGGCTGGTCGACGAGCACCGGCCCGACGGCCACGGTCAAGGTGCTGGACCGCAGCCGGGTGGAGATCACCGACGGCCCGGTCGTCCCGCCCCGGGTGTTCGACACCAAGGCGGCCGCGCCCGAGACGGCCTGCGGCAGTGTGGGGGCGCCGTTCGCGGCGGTCCGGCCGCAGGGCGGCTGCGCGGCGGACCCGACCGGGAACCCGGCCCCGGACGCCCCGGCGGCCGCCGGAGCCCCCGCGGGGGACCAACCGACCGGGCAGCCCCAGTAGTCGGGACGGCCTCCGGTCGGTGGGCCGGCGGGCCGGTGGATACCCCTGGGCGGTACTTCCCCGGGGGTGGTACGGGGCCCGGTAGACTTGCCGCCATGGCTATCTTCTCCGGGCAATAGCGGGCGGCGGCGCCGCGAGGGCCGCGCCGACCGCCGATGAAGCCCCCCTCATGCCAACCCGGCCCCGGGTCCGTCGCACCCGGCCGCCCGCCCACGTCCCAGGAGTAGTCCCCAGCCATGATTTCCGCCAACGCCCTCGAACTGCGTGCCGGTGCCCGGATCCTGATCGAGTCCGCGAGCTTCAAGGTCGCCGCCGGTGACCGGATCGGCCTGGTCGGCCGCAACGGCGCCGGCAAGACGACGCTCACCAAGGTGCTGGCCGGCGAGGGCCTGCCGGCCGCCGGAACCGTCACCCGTTCGGGCGAGGTCGGCTACCTCCCGCAGGACCCGCGCACCGGCGACCTGGACGTCCTCGCCAAGGACCGCATCCTGTCTGCCCGCGGCCTCGACACCGTGCTGAAGAAGATGCGCGAGAACGAGGACCGGATGGCCAACGGCCAGGGCGCCACCCGGGACAACGCGATGAAGAAGTACGCCCGGCTGGAGACCGAGTTCCTCACCAAGGGCGGGTACGCCGCCGAGGCCGAGGCCGCCACCATCGCCGCCGCGCTGGGCCTGCCGGACCGCATCCTCGCCCAGCCGCTGCACACCCTCTCCGGTGGCCAGCGCCGCCGCGTCGAGCTCGCCCGGATCCTCTTCTCGGACTCCGACGTGCTGCTGCTCGACGAGCCCACCAACCACCTGGACGCGGACTCGATCGTCTGGCTGCGGGACTTCCTGAAGACGTACAAGGGCGGCTTCATCGTCATCTCGCACGATGTCGACCTGGTCGAGACGGTCGTCAACAAGGTCTTCTACCTGGACGCCAACCGCTCCGCCATCGACGTCTACAACATGGGCTGGAAGCAGTACCAGCAGCAGCGCGAGGACGACGAGAAGCGCCGCAAGCGCGAGCGCGCCAACGCCGAGAAGAAGGCCGCGACCCTGAACGCGCAGGCCGACAAGATGCGCGCCAAGGCGACCAAGACGGTGGCCGCGCAGAACATGGCCCGCCGCGCCGACAAGCTGCTCTCCGGCCTGGAGCAGGTCCGGGTGAACGACAAGGTCGCCAAGCTGCGCTTCCCCGACCCGGCCCCCTGCGGCAAGACCCCGCTGACCGCCAGCGGCCTGTCCAAGTCCTACGGCTCGCTGGAGATCTTCACCGACGTCGACCTGGCGATCGACCGGGGCTCCCGGGTCGTCGTGCTGGGCTTCAACGGCGCCGGCAAGACCACCCTGCTGCGGATGCTGGCCGGGGTGGAGGCGCCGGACACCGGCGAGGTGATCCCGGGCCACGGCCTGAAGATCGGCTACTACGCCCAGGAGCACGAGACGCTCGACCCGGACCGCAGCGTCCTGGAGAACATGCGCTCGGCCGCGCCGGACACCGACCTGGTGCAGATCCGCAAGATCCTCGGCTCCTTCCTGTTCTCCGGGGACGACGTGGACAAGCCGGCCGGGGTGCTCTTCGGTGGTGAGAAGACCCGTCTGGCGCTGGCCACCCTGGTGGTCTCCTCCGCCAACGTGCTGCTGCTCGACGAGCCCACCAACAACCTCGACCCGGCCAGCCGCGAGGAGATCCTGGGCGCGCTGCGCGAGTTCTCCGGCGCGGTCGTGCTGGTCACCCACGACGAGGGCGCGGTCGAGGCGCTCGACCCGGAGCGGATCATCCTGCTGCCGGACGGCGTGGAGGACCTGTGGAACCCGGGCTACGCCGATCTGGTCTCGCTGGCCTGACCGGAAGTAGACGCGAGATCCGCTTTTTGGATGAGAATATCTAGTCCTTTCGGCGTGTCCGGGAATGAAGTAGACCTGGATTCCGTTTAAGGACTTTCCGTCGGCCCGCCACTCGATCGTGGTCGGGCCGACGCTGCTGATCAGCTCTTTTTCGGCAAACGGCGACATCAGTCCGGGGGCGCGCACTCTGTGTGAGCGCCCTGCTGCGCTCGGATCACCACCGGTGGACCACGCAATTCCGACATCGACCTTGTCGAATGGGTGGCCAGGACGCGGTGGATGGGTGATCATGGGAATCTGACCGAGCAACGCTACGAGGAGGCACGGGTGGCCGAGACTCTGAAAAAGGGCAGCCGGGTGACCGGTGCCGCGCGTGAGAAGCTCGCGGCCGATCTCAAGAAGAAGTACGACTCCGGGGCGAGCATTCGCGCTCTCGCGGAGGAGACCGGTCGTTCGTACGGCTTCGTGCACCGGATGCTGAGCGAATCCGGAGTCATTCTCCGGGGCCGCGGCGGTGCCACGCGGGGCAAGAACAAAGCGACTGCCGGGGCCAGTTCCTGACGGTTCGTCAGCCATTGGCTGGATGACGCGGCGGCAGGACGCCGACCGAGGAGACGACGGTTGACCATTCAGCCGGGCGTCCGCCCTCGGGTCGTGTGGACCGGCCGCCGATCGTCATGTCCGGGGTGTCGTCCGTCCCCCGTTTTCCGAAGTCCGTTCATTTCTCCCGGGGCCGTCTCCTTCGTTCCCCCGCCGAGTGCCCCGGGCCCCGTCGATCCTTCCCGGTCGGGGCCCCTGCCCTTGCGCGTCGAGGTTTGTTACTCTCCGGTAGCCACGTCCCTCGCCACCGGAGGTTCCCCGCATGACCGCTCCCGCCACCGACCCGCAGGCCCCGAGCTGGGAGCGGGACGGCGTCCGCCTGGAGATCCACGGTGAACTCGCCGTCGTGACCCTGTGCCGACCCAAGCGGCGCAACGCCCAGTCGCCGGCGCTCTGGCGCGTCCTCGCCGCCGCCGGGAGCGACCTTCCCGGCAGCGTCCGGGTGGTGCTGCTGCGCGCGGAGGGGGTCTCCTTCTCCGCCGGGCTGGACCGGGCCATGTTCACCCCCGAGGGCATCCCGGGCGAGCCCACCTTCCTCCAGCTCGCCGCCTCCACCGACCAGGAGCTGGACGCCGCCATCGCCTCGTACCAGGAGGCCTTCACCTGGTGGCGCCGCCCGGACCTGGTCTCCATCGCGGCGGTCCAGGGCCACGCCGTCGGCGCGGGCTTCCAGCTGGCCCTCGGCTGCGACCTGCGGGTGGTCGCCGAGGATGTCCAGTTCGCGATGAAGGAGACCTCGCTGGGCCTCGTCCCGGACCTGGCCGGCACCAAGCCGCTCACCGAACTCGTCGGCTACGCGCGGGCGCTGGAGATCTGCGCGACCGGCCGCTGGGTGGGGGCCGAGGAGGCCGCCGCGATCGGACTGGCCAACCTGGTGGTGCCGGGCGAGGAACTGGACGCCGCCGCCCGGGACCTCGCGGCGGCGCTGCTGGCCGCTCCGCGCGGCGCGGTGATCGAGACCAAGGCGCTGCTGCAGGGCGCCGCCGGGCGCTCCTTCGACGAGCAGCGTTCGGCCGAACGGGCGGCGCAGGCCCGTCGGCTGCGGGAGCTCGCCGGGATCGGCGACTGACCGCACGGTGATGACGCGGGGCCCGGCCCGGGGAGATTCCCCCGGGCCGGGCCCTTTCCCGTGCCCCCGGCGGGCCGCCGGTGCTCGCCGGGCGGGGATCGTGGCGAAATGCCAGAGTTGGGGAGGTTTGCGATATAGCTGGTGCCGTACGACGGGAGAAGCACCCATGCCTGACACTCCGACGCCCGCGACCATGCCCAAGCACACCGGCAGCGGCAGCGCCCCGAACCCCGGTCCGCCGGGGGCCGGCGGCGGTGCCAAGCCGGTGGGGGAGCGTGGCCGCACCGCGCTGGCCGTCGGCGTGGTGGAGAAGATCGCCGGGATGGCGGCCCGCGAGGTCGCCGGGATCCACGCGCTCGGCTCCGGGCTCGCCCGCACCTTCGGCGCGATGCGGGACCGGGTGCCCGGCGGCAAACCCAGCGTCGGGCGGGGCATCAAGGCGGAGGTCGGCGAGAAGCAGACCGCGATCGACATCGCCCTGGTGGTCGAGTACGGCGTGGTCATTCCCGAACTCGCCCGCCAGGTGCGGGAGAACATCATCAACGCGGTGGAGCGGATGACCGGCCTGGAGGTCGTCGAGGTCAACATCGCGGTCAACGACGTCCACCTCCCGGACGAACCGGAGTTCGAGGAGGAAGAGGAGCCGGTGGCGCCCTCCGGGCAGCGGCCGAAGCTCAAGTAGCGCGTTCGGCGGCGGGCCGACGGCGGACCCGACGAGGCAGCGGGACACGAGGGAGTAGCGGATGAACCTGGCCATCGTCGGCCTGGTGGTGGGCATGGCCCTCGGCTTCGCCGGGTACTTCGGCGGGTTCGCGGCCTTCCTGCTGGTGGCCGCGCTCGGGCTGGTCGGATTCGTGCTCGGGCGCCTGCTGGAGGGCGACATCGAGCTGGGCGAACTCGGGGACCTGCTCCGCGGCCGCGACCGGCGCCGCTGATGGCGGGCCCCGCGTCGGCTCCGGCCGCGCTCTCCGGGTCGGGTTCCGTGCCGGGCCCCGGCCCGGGTTCTGGTTCCGGTTCCGGTTCCGTGCCGGGGCGCCGGGGGCGGCTCCGGGTCGCCGACCGGGTGTACGCGCGGATCGCGGCCCGGGCCGTCCGGGAGGTGCTGACCGAGGCCTGGCCCGCCGGGCGGGCGAAGGGGGCGCCGCCGCACGTCTCGGTGACCGTACCGGGGAGCACGGTGACGGTCCGGGTGGCGGTCGAGCTGCCGTTCCCCTCGGACATCGCGGCGCTGGCCGGCGCCGTGCGGAAGCGGATCGCGGAGCGGGTGGTGGGGCTGACCGGGACGAAGGTGTCGGAAGTCGTCGTCGTGGTCGAGAAGTTGGTGACGGGGGGCACCTCGTGACCGAGGAGGTGCCCGGAACGGCGGCGGTGCCGGGGGCCCGGCCGGAGAAGGTCAGGCGGCTGCGGGCGCCCCGTACGGCCGCGGCGGCCCTGGTGGCGACGGCGGTGCTGGTGGTGGCGGGGGCGCTGCTGTACGACGTGGTCGCCGTACGGGTGGGGCAGCCGGCGCGGCGGTGGCGGGCGCAGATCGCGGACGAGCTGGCGACCCGCCACCTCGACGACCTGGCGGTGCTGGTGGGGGCCGGAGCGGCGACCGCGCTCGGCGGGTGGCTGCTGTGGCTCGCCGTCGCGCCCGGGCTGCGGCGGTGGCTCGTGCTGCGGCCCTACGGGGGGACGACCGCGGCCGTCGACCGGGCCGGGGTCGGACACCTGCTCGCGGACCGGGCGGCGGGCCTGGACGGGATCGACCGCCTGCGGATCCGGGTCGGGCGGCGGCGGGTCCGGATCTCGCTGGAGGGGGTGGCGGACCCGGCGCTGGTGCAGCGGCAGTTGCGGGACGAGCTGGAGCGGGTGGGGCTGGGGCGGCCGCTGCGGCTGGACGTGCGGACGGGGCGGGGGGCCGGGGGCGTGGTGGGGGAGGACCCGGGGGCGGGGACCACCGGGTCCGGGACGGGGGCCGGGGCGGCCGGCGGCGAGGGGGCGGCCGGGTGAGGAGGACCGTCGTCAACCGGGTGGTGCTGGGGGCGGTGGGGGCGGTGCTGCTGGCGGCCGGGGTGCTGGTGCTGGCGGGCGGGCTCGACCTGTACCGGCGGCTGGGCGTCCACCCGCCGCAGTGGTGGCCGCTCACCTCACCCGACCAGCCGGTGGTGAGCGCGCGTTCCCGGGGGCGGTGGGTGGCGTCGTCGTGGTGGTGGCCGACGGTGATCGGCGGACTGACCGCCCTGGTGGCGGGGATGGCGTGGTGGCTGGTGGCGCAGCTGCGGCGCAGCGGGCTGTCGAGCATCGCGGTGCCGACGCCGGGGGTGAGCGGGCTGCGGCTGCGGGTCGGTGCGCGGGCGCTGGAGGAGGCGCTGGAGAACGGGACGGCGGTGCTGCCGGACGTCGAACGGGCCGGGGTGCGGCTGGTGCGGGCGCCGGGGCACCCGAGGCTGCGCGGGGCGGTGCGGCTGCGGCCGGGTGGGGATCCGGCCGCGCTGGTGGAGCACTTCGAGGACGGGCCCCGGACGGACGCGTGCGGGAGCCTGCGGCTGGCGGAGCTGCCGGCCGACCTGCGGATCCGGGTCCTCCAGGCGGCCCACGCCGAGCCGCGGCCCGGGCGGGGGCGGCGCGGTCGGCGGGGGCGCGGGCAGGCGCGGGTGGAGTAGGCGGGTCGGGCTCAGAGGCCGCGGAGGGCGCCGCCGTCGACGGGGACCATGATGCCGGTCAGGTAGGAGGCGGCGGGGGAGAGCAGGAAGGCGGCGACCTTGCCGAACTCCTCGGGGGTGCCGTAGCGGCCCAGCGGGATCGAGGCGGTGGCCTGGGCGCGGGCCGCGTCGGGGTCGGCGGCGAGGCCGTCGAGCTCGCGGACCCGGTCGGTGTCGATCCGGGCCGGGAGCAGGCCGAGCACCCGAATGCCGCGGGGGCCGAGCTCGTCGGCGAGGGCCTTGGCGGCCATGGCGAGACCCGGGCGCAGACCGTTGGAGATGCCCAGGCCGGGGATCGGCTGGCGGACCGAGCTGGAGAGCACGAAGGCGATCACCCCGCCGTCGGGGAGCGCGGCGGCGGTGGCGCGGGCGAGGCGCAGGGCGCCGAGGAAGACGGACTCGAAGGCGTCCCGCCAGGCCTCCTCGGGGGTGGTCTCCACGGGGCCGGCCTGGGGGCCGCCGACGCTGATCAGGATGCCGTCGAGCCGGCCGAAGCGGTGCCGGGCCTCGGCGATGAGGCGCTCGGGGGTGTCGGGGTCGGCGTTGTCGGCGACGAGGCCGTGGGCGGTGCCGAGGGTCTCGAGTCCGGCGACGGCGGTGTCGACGGCTTGCCGGGTGCGGCCGCTGACGAGCACGCGGGCGCCGTCGGCGACGAGTTCGCGGGCGCTCGCGAGGCCGAGGCCCCGGGTGGCGCCGGTGACGATGTAGGCCTTGTCCTTCAGTCCGAGATCCATGGGGACATAGTGCCCGGTGTGGAGGGTGGGGAGCGGGTCGAGGGGGCTGGCGTTGACGCCGGGGGGAAGGTTTACGGTCGTCGTCGGAAGTGCGGGAGGAGTGGTTCGGCATGCGGATCGGGGAGTTGGCGGAGCGGGCGGGGACGACCACGCGGGCGTTGCGGTACTACGAGCAGTTGGGGTTGTTGCCGGCCCGGCGGGCGGGCAACGGGTACCGGGCGTACGACGAGGCGGACCTCAGGCTGCTGCGCGAGATCCGGATGCTGCAGGACTTCGGGTTCGGGCTGGAGGAGACCAGGCCGTTCGTGGAGTGCCTGCGGGCGGGGCACCCGGAAGGGGACTCCTGTCCGGCCTCGTTGGAGGTGTACCGGCGGAAGCTGGGGGAGCTGGACGAGTGCATCGCCCGGCTCCAGGACGTAAGGGCGCAGGTGGCGGGGCAGTTCGACCGGGCCGTACGGGCGCGGGACGAGCTGGCCGCCGTCGAGGAACCGCCCCATTGTGAACTGGCGAAGGAGTAGACGGTGGTGGAGATCGCGGGTGTGCCGGCGGTGACGGACGAGACGTTCGCCGCGGAGGTGCTGGCGGCCGAGGGGCCGGTGCTGGTGGACTTCACGGCGGACTGGTGCCCGCCCTGCCGGATGATGGCGCCGGTGCTGGCGGACATCGCGCGGGAGGAGGCGCACCGGGTGCGGGTGGTGAGCCTGGACGTGGACCACAACTCGCGGACCCAGGCGGCGTACGGGGTGCTGTCGATGCCGACGCTGATGGTGTTCCGGGGCGGGCAGCCGGTGCGGTCGGTGGTGGGGGCGCGGGCGAAGGCGCGACTGCTGCGGGAGCTGGAGGACGTCCTCTAGGCGGGGACGGCGTCGAGCGGGATCTCGGCCTCGGCGGCCTGCTTGGCACGGTCCTTGGCCTCGCGGCGGGCGAGGACCCAGACGCCGACCGGGATCATCGCGGTGAACAGCCACCACTGGATGGCGTAGGCCATGTGCGGGCCGATGTCGGAGTGGTTGGGCTCGGGGACCAGCTGGGGCTGGTCGGCCGGGGCCGGGGTGGTGCCGGCGAGTTCGAGGTAGCCGCCGAGGAGGGGGGCGCCGGTCCGCTTGGCCTGCTCGTCGGTGTTGATCAGGTTGAACTGGCGGTCGGGCAGGCCGGTGCGGTCCTTGATGCCGCTGGCGCCGTAGGTCTCCTCGGCGCGCAGGCGGCCGGTGAGGGCGACCTCGCCGGCGGGGGTGGCCGGGACGGGCGGGTACTCGGTGGCGCCGTTGCCGGAGGCGACCCAGCCGCGGTTGACCAGGAGGGTGCCCTTGCCGTCGGCGAGCCGGAACGGGGTCACGACGAAGTAGCCGATGGTCCCGCTGGAGTCGGTCCGCTTGCGGACCACGAACTCGTGTGCCGGGTCGTACTGTCCGGTGGCGGTCACCGTGCGCCAGGTGAGGTCCTTGGGGACCGCGAAGCCGGGGGTCGGCGACAGGGTGTCGAAGGGGACCGGCGCGGCCGTGAGGGCCTGGCCGATCAGCTCGTTCCGGGCCACCCGTGCCTCGTGGCGGTGAAGCTGCCAGAAGCCCAGCTTGATCGTCGCGGGGATCAGCAGCAGCGCGACCAGCATGGTGATCAGCCACTGTCGGGTCAGCAGAAAACGGTACACATGGGAACGGTACGCCGACCTCACAACGGGCTCACGCACCGGGGTGCGGGGCGACCTCGCGCAGCAGTTGGAGGAAGGCGTCCTCGCCGACGACGGGGGTGCCGACCTCGCGGGCCTTGCGGGCCTTGCCGCTCCAGCTGTCCGGCTCGTTGGTGACCAGCAGGCTGGTGAGGCGGCTCACCGAGGTGGCGATGTGCAGGCCGGCCTCGACCGCGCGGTCCTCCAGGACCTCGCGGTCGGTGGCGGTGTCGCCGGTGATGGCCACCCGCATGCCCTGGACCAGCGGCTTGCCGTCCTGCCAGCGCCCCGGGTTGGGGTACGGGCAGGGCGGGCGCTTCTTGGCCTGGCGGTACGAGGCGCCGGTCCAGTTGCCGCGGCCGGGGGCGGCGGGCTCCTCCTCGCCGAGGTCGGTGACCGCGACGCAGTTCTGCAGCGGCAGCGGCACGCCGCCGTCGCGGGCGAGGTGCAGGCTGGGGCGGAAGGCCTCGGCGAGCACCCGGGCGTCGTCCAGGGCGTTGTGGGCGTGGCGCTGCCGGACGCCGAAGTGGGCGGCGAGCGAGGACAGCTTGCCGTTGGGCAGCGGCAGGCGCAGGTCGCGGGAGAGGACCATGGTGCACAGCCGCTGCTCGACCGGGGCGCGCAGGCCGGCCCGGGAGAACTCGCGGGAGATCATGTTCCAGTCGAAGAGCGCGTTGTGCGCGACCAGGACGCGGTCGTGCAGGCGCGCGGCGAACTCCTCGGCGATCTGCGGGAAGGTCGGGGCGGTGGCGAGCAGCTCGGCGGTGAGGCCGTGGATCCAGACCGGGCCGGGGTCCCGCTCGGGGTTGACCAGGGTGTACCAGTGGTCGACGACCTCGCCGTCCGGGTCCAGCTGGTAGACGCCCGCCGAGATGACGCGGTCCGAGCGGCCGAGACCGGTGGTCTCGACGTCGACGACCGCGAAGCCCCCGGCGGGGGCGGCGGAGCGCTGCGCGGGGACCGGGGCGGTCCGCGGCGCTCCGTACGTCTCGGGCTGGATCGGTTGCATGGTCCAACAGGATAAGGGGCCGGGCGGGGGGCTCCGGCCGGAATGTTCCGACCGACCGGCCGGAATAGAGTGGTCAGCGGGGGTGTCGTACACCTGGTCGAGACCGTTCAGCTAAGGAACAGCGCATGCGTGCCACCGTGATTCACGGCCCCAACGACATCCGGATCGAAGAAGTCCCGGACCCGGTGATCCAGTACCCGACGGACGTGGTGCTCCGGGTGGTGAACGCCTGTATCTGCGGCAGCGACCTGTGGGCGTACCGCGGGGTCGCGCAGCGGGTGGCCGGGCAGCGGATCGGGCACGAGTTCCTCGGCGTGGTCGAGGAGGTCGGCGCCGAGGTGCGCGGCTTCGCCAAGGGCGACTTCGTGGTGGCGCCGTTCGTCTGGTCGGACGGCGTGTGTGACTTCTGTCTCGAAGGCCTCCAGACCTCCTGCCCGCACGGCGGGTTCTGGGGGCAGGTCGGTTCGGACGGCGGCCAGGGCGAGGCGGTGCGGGTGCCGTTCGCGGACGGGACGCTGGTGAAGCTGCCGAAGGAGGCGGCGGGCGACGAGAAGCTGCTGCCCGGGCTGCTGGCGCTGTCCGACGTGATGTCCACCGGGCACCACGCGGCGGTCTCGGCGCGGGTGCGGCCCGGGGCGACGGTCGCGGTGGTCGGCGACGGCGCGGTGGGCCTGTGCGGCGTCCTGGCGGCGCACCGGCTGGGCGCGGGCCGGATCATCGCGCTGGGCCGGCACACGGCCCGCACCGAGCTGGCCCGCCGCTTCGGTGCGACGGACGTGGTGGCGGAGCGCGGCGAGGCCGCGGTCGAGGCGGTGAAGGAGCTGACCGGCGGGCAGGGCGCGCACGCGGTGCTGGAGGCGGTCGGCACCGAGGAGTCGATGCGGACGGCCGTCTCGATAGCCCGGGACGGCGGCGCGGTGGGCTACGTCGGGGTGCCGCACGGCGGCAGCGCGGGCGTCGACATCGGTCAGATGTTCGGCCGGAACGTTTCGCTGAACGGCGGCGTCGCCCCGGCCCGCGCGTACATCCCCGAGCTGCTGCCGGACGTCCTCTCGGGCGCCATCGAGCCGGGCCTGGTCTTCGACCGGACCGTCGGCCTGGACGGCGTTCCGGACGGCTACCGCGCGATGGACGACCGCTCGGCCCTGAAGGTGCGGATCGCCTTCTGAGGCGTCGGCCTCCCGGCTCCGGCCCGTGCCGCCCCGTTCGGGGTGCGGCACGGGCCGGAGCCGTTCTCCGGGGAGGTTCCGGGGGCCGATCGTGGGCGGTGCGGTCGCTGGGATGGGCTGTTTTTCGGCCAATCGGATGGTGCGAGGGGGTGAACGGTCGACTGATCGCGGTCAACCCCTTCCGGGGCGGGCAGGACGCTCCTAGCATTGCGCGGCGCACACCAGACATGTGACGCCCCTCACGTTCGATCGTTCCCCCCGTGTGACAAATACGCCGAAGGAGTGAGACAGCGTGGATTCGCCGCCGCTCACCACCACCGCCGCCACGGAAGCCCAACTCATCGACGACAGCGAGGAGTTCCGTACGCTGCGGCGCTCGTTCCGGAGCTTCGCCTTCCCGGTCACCATCGGCTTCGTGCTCTGGTACCTGTTCTACGTCCTGCTCTCCTGCTACGCCCCGGGACTGATGCGCACCAAGGTCCTCGGGCACGTCAACGTGGCCCTGGTCCTCGGGCTGCTGCAGTTCGTGACCACCTTCGCCATCGCCGCCTGGTACGCCCGCTACGCGGACCGGCGGATCGACCCGCCCGCCGCGGCGATCCGCGAGGCGCACGGCGCCGTCGTCCACGCTCCCCGGGAGTCCGCCGAATGAGCCTGCTCGCCAGCTCCGCCACCGAGCACCGCGGCCTGACGATGGCCCTGTTCGGCGTGTTCGTCCTCGCCACCCTCGGCATCACCGTCTGGGCCGGGCGGCAGACCAGGAGTGCCTCCGACTTCTACGCCGGCGGCCGCGGCTTCACCGGCTTCCAGAACGGCCTGGCCATCTCCGGCGACTACATGTCCGCCGCCTCCTTCCTCGGCATCGCCGGGACCATCGCGCTCAGCGGCTACGACGGCTTCCTCTACTCGATCGGCTTCCTGGTCGCCTGGCTGGTCGCCCTGCTGCTGATCGCCGAACCGCTGCGCAACTCCGGCCGCTTCACGATGGCGGACGTGCTCGCGTTCCGGATGCGCCAGCGCCCGGTGCGCACCGCGGCGGGCGTCTCCACCATCGTGGTGTCGATCTTCTACCTGCTCGCCCAGATGGTCGGCGCCGGCACCCTGGTGGCCCTGCTGCTGGGGGCCGAGGGGGGCGCCGCCAAGCGCTGGACCATCGTCGGGGTCGGCGCGCTGATGATCGTCTACGTGGTGATAGGAGGGATGAAGGGCACCACCTGGGTGCAGATCGTCAAGGCGGTGCTGCTGATCGCCGGCGCCGCGCTGATGACCGTCCTGGTGCTGGCCAAGTACCACTTCAACCCCTCCGAACTGCTCGGCGCGGCGGCGAGCGCGAGCGGCAAGGGCGAGGCCTTCCTCCAACCGGGGCAGAAGTACGGCAGCGGCACCGCCAAGCTCGACTTCATCAGCCTCGGCATCGCGCTGGTGCTCGGCACCGCGGGCCTGCCGCACATCCTGGTCCGCTTCTACACCGTGCCCACCGCCAAGGCGGCCCGGAAGTCGGTGCTCTGGGCGATCGGCATCATCGGCGTCTTCTACCTGATGACCCTGGCGCTCGGCTTCGGCGCGGCCGCGCTGGTCGGCTCCAAGGCGATCAAGGCGGCGAACGCGGCGGGCAACACCGCGGCCCCGCAGCTGGCCGAGGCGCTCGGCGGGGGCGCCGGGAGCACCGGCGGCGCGATCCTGCTCGCGGTGATCTCGGCGGTCGCCTTCGCCACCATCCTGGCCGTGGTCGCCGGGCTCACGCTCGCCTCCTCGGCCTCCTTCGCCCACGACCTCTACGCCAACGTGATCCGGCGCGGGAAGGCGAGCGAGAAGGAGGAGGTGCGGTCGGCGAAGTGGGCCGCGGTCGCGATCGGGGCGGTGGCGATCGTGCTCAGCCTCTTCGCGGACAAGCTCAACACCGCCGCCCTGGTCGCGCTGGCCTTCGCCGTCGCCGCCTCGGCGAACCTGCCCACCCTGCTCTACTCGCTGTTCTGGAAGCGCTTCACCACCGTCGGCGCGGTCAGCTCGGTCTACGCCGGACTGCTCACCTCGGTGACGCTGGTGGTCTTCTCCCCGGTGGTCTCCGGCGCGAAGACCTCGCTCTTCCCGCACTCCGACTTCCACTGGTTCCCGCTGGAGAACCCCGGCCTGGTCTCCATCCCGGTCGGCTTCCTGGCCGGCTGGCTCGGCACGCTGCTGTCCAGGGAACGCCCCGACGCGGCGAAGTACGCTGAACTGGAGGTCCGCTCGCTGACCGGGCTGGGCGCCCACTGATCGTCCCGCGATGACTATGCTGGCCCGGCCCGCCGTGACGGTGGCCGGGCCGGCCGCATCTCGGGGAAGGACGAACGTGCTGCTCGACACCTTCGGACGCCAGGCCGTCGACCTGAGGGTCTCCCTCACGGACCGCTGCAACCTGCGCTGCACCTACTGCATGCCCGAGGAGGGCCTGCGGTGGCTGGCCAAGCCCGAGCTGCTGACCGACGAGGAGATCGTCCGGCTGGTCACCGTGGCCGTGCGCGACCTGGGCGTGCGCGAGGTCCGCTTCACCGGCGGCGAGCCGCTGCTGCGTCCCGGACTGATCGCCGTCGTCGCCGCCTGTTCGGAGCTGGAGCCGCGCCCGGAGCTCTCGCTGACCACCAACGGCATCGGACTGGCCCGCACCGCGACGGCGCTGCGCGAGGCCGGCCTGGACCGGGTCAACGTCTCGCTGGACACCCTCGACCCCGAGGTGTTCCACACCCTCACCCGCCGCCACCGCCACCAGGACGTCCTGGACGGGCTGGCCGCCGCCGAGGCCGCCGGGCTGGCACCGGTGAAGCTGAACGCGGTGCTGATGCGCGGGGTCAACGACCACGAGGCGGCCGACCTGCTGGCCTGGTGCCTGGAGCGGGGCTACGAGCTGCGCTTCATCGAGCAGATGCCGCTGGACGCCCAGCACGGCTGGGACCGTACGTCGATGGTCACCGCGACGGAGATCCTGGACCTGCTGCGCACCCGCTTCACGCTCACCCCGGAGCCGTCCGCGAGCCGGGGCGCGGCACCCGCCGAGCGCTGGCTGGTGGACGGCGGCCCGGGCCGGGTGGGCGTGATCGCCTCGGTCACCCGGCCGTTCTGCCGGGCCTGCGACCGCACCCGGCTGACCGCCGACGGCCAGGTGCGCAACTGCCTGTTCGCGACCGGCGAGACCGACCTGCGCACCGCGCTGCGCTCCGGCGCGGACGACGCCGAACTGGCCGCGCTGTGGCGGGCGGCGATGTGGGGCAAGAAGGCCGGGGCCGGGATCGACGACCCGGAGTTCCTCCAGCCCGAGCGGCCGATGTCCGCGATCGGCGGCTGAGCGGGCTGAGCGGGCTGGGCCGGTCGGGCAGGCGCTAGGCCGGCTTCCCGGAGCCCTCGGCGGGCTCGGGGGTCCAGTCGGCGAAGGCGACGACCTCCTTGAGGAAGCCGCGCACCGAGAGGAACTGGGACAGGTGCTCGCGGTGCCCGTCGCAGGCGAGCCAGGTCTTGCGGCGGTCCGGGGTGTGCAGCTTGGGGTTGTTCCACACCAGCACCCAGCCGGCGTCCGTCCGGCAGCCCTTGGCGGAGCAGATCGGCGTCTGCGGGGTGTCCATCGGGCCGTCCTCAACGATTGGCGGGTGGGTCTGCACCGCCAGTCTGTCACGCCCGTCCGGGCCGACCGGATCCGGGCATGGCGACGCCGGGCAGCCACGGGGGGAGCCGCCCGGCGTCGGTCCGTCGCTCCGACGGGGGATGCGGAGCGCGTACGCAGTATGTCACGCCAAGACCCTCGGATGGGGAGGTCTTGCATGATTAATCTGAGCTTCTTTTGAGCTTTCGCTGAGCCGGACGGGGGTGAAGCGGCATGAAACGGACGGTCAGTCCACGTCCTGTGAAGGATCGGTGGGAACGGCCTTTGCCTCTCCTGTACCAGCCTTCGCACCAGCCCCACCCGTCCCACCGGGGCCGAGCATCAGCGGGGTGTCCAG
Organism: Kitasatospora sp. NPDC056800; assembly: GCF_042789775.1. Lineage (NCBI taxonomy): Bacteria > Bacillati > Actinomycetota > Actinomycetes > Kitasatosporales > Streptomycetaceae > Kitasatospora > Kitasatospora sp. NPDC056800. The sequence goes on from NZ_JBHUAL010000002.1 coordinate 77,813, forward strand.
CGGGATGTCGAAGGTGCTCGGCAGCCCCGGGGCCCGCTCCCGGCCCGCGTTGGCGATCAGCACCGCGAAGTACGGCAGCAGGACGGCGCCCGCCAGCGCCGCGAACGCCAGCCAGCGCTGGACGTCCCACAGCACCACCGCGAGCAGCACGCAGACCGTGCGGAGCAGCATCGAGATGACGTAGCGGCGCTGGCGTCCCCGGACGTCCTCGGTGAGGCTGCTGCGCGCCCCCGTGATCCGGAAGACCTGCCCGTCGTCGGCGCTCTTGCCCATGTGTCCTACCGCCCTCGTCGCGCACCCGCGCGCCTGGCCGCGCGGCCTCCTCACGGTACGCCCGGGCGCACCCGGCGACGAGACCGGGTGGGCCGCACCCACCCGGTCGGGTACGCGAAGGGCCTGTCCGGCGGAGCGGACAGGCCCTCGGCGGTGCGGTGCGGCTCGGCGCTAGGAGCGGCGGGAGAGGTACCGCGGGGGAACGGCGTCGGTGAGCCAGACGCCGTTCTCGCTGAGCCGGAACTCGTGGCCGGCCGCCGTCATCGCCGCCGCGTTCACGGTCAGCACCACCGGACGGCCGTGCCGGGCGCCGACCCCGGTGGCCGTCCCGGTGTCCGCCGAGAGGTGGACGTCCTGGCGGGCCATCGGGCGCAGGCCCTCGCGGAAGATCGCCGCCAGGTGCCGGTCGGCGGTGCCGTGGTAGAGCACGGGCGGCGGCACGGTGGCGGTCAGGCCGAGGTCGACCGCCACCGTGTGGCCCTGGTTGGCGCGGATCGAGAGACCGTCCGGCGAGTAGCCGAAGCGGCGCTTGTTGTTGGTCGCCACGACGTGGTCCAGCTCGGCGCGGGTGAGCGGCCGGCCCCGGGCGGCGAGCCCGGCGAGCAGCTCGTCGACCCGGACCCAGCCGGACGCGTCCAGCGCGACCCCCGCCAGCCCGGGCTCGTGCCGCAGGATCCGCGACAGCAATTTGCTCGACCTGACCAGGCGCTTCTCGTCCATCATGTCTCTCGTATCCCCCGTCGGTCAGCGGCTAAGAGGCCTGGCTGACCGAACTCATGTTGAAGTCCGTGACACGCACGGGTGGCATCGCGGTGCGGGTGACGTTGTCGCTCCACTCGCGGGGCAGGCAGCGTTCGGTGCGGCCCACCTCGGTGATCCGGTTCAGCAGGTCCACCGGGGACTCGTTGAACCGGAAGTTGTTGACCTCGCCGACGACCTCGCCGTTCTCCACCAGGTAGACGCCGTCCCGGGTGAGCCCGGTGAGCAGCAGCGTCGCCGGGTCCACCTCGCGGATGTACCAGAGGCAGGTGAGCAGCAGGCCGCGCTCGGTGCGGGCGATCATCTCGTCCAGCGTCGGCGCGGACTCCTGGTCGGCCGTCTCCAGTACGAGGTTGTCGATCGCCGGGCGCAGCGGCAGGCCGGTGAGGGCGGCCGCGTGGCGGGTGGTGACCAGGTCGTTCAGCACGCCCTCGCGGATCCACTCGGTGGCGGCGATCGGCTGGCCGTTGTCGAAGACCGAGTAGTCCCCGCCGGAGGAGTGGGTGAGCACGAACGGCGCGGCCTCCAGGCCGGGTTCGCGCGGGTCGGAGCGCAGGGTCAGCGGCAGGGCGCTGAGCTTGTCGCCGATCCGGGTGCCTCCGCCGGGCTTGGAGAAGACCGTCCGGCCCTCCTGGGCGTCCCGGCCGCCGGAGGACCAGTTGAGGACGATCAGCAGGTCGGCGACGGCCGAGGGCGGCAGCAGCGCCTCGTACCGCCCGGCGGGCAGGTCCACCTTGCGGGCGCCCCAGCCGAGCCGCCTGGTCAGCTCGGTGTGCAGGCCGGCGACGTCGACGTCGGCGAAGTCCCGGGTGGAGGCGCCCACCCAGGCGGAGCTGGAGAGGTCGGCGGTCTTGGCGTTGATCTCGACCATGCCGGTGGGCTGGTCGTGGCGCAGCCGCAGGCCGGTGGAGCTGCCCAGGTAGCTGGAGGTCATCTCGTGCCGGGCGAAGCCGTACAGGAGCTGGCCCTGGGCCGCGGCGCGGGCGAAGGCCTCGCCGAGGGCCGGGCCGAAGGCGTCGAACACCTCGATGGAGGTCAGTGCGGGCGGCTCGGTGAAGTCCGGCGAGGAGGGCCCGCCGGCGATCAGCGGCTGGGCGTCCTCGGCCGGGCCGGCCGCGCGGGCGGCCTCCTCGGCGGCCCGTACCAGGCCCTCCACCTCCGCCGCGGTGACGGCCTCGCGGGAGACCACGCCGGAGGCGGTGCCCTCGGCGCCGGCCACGGTGGCGATCACGGTGAGGCGGCGGCCGCGGGTGACGCCGTTGGTGGTCAGGGCGTTGCCGGCCCAGCGCAGGTTGGCGGTGGACTCCTCGTCGGCGATCACCACGCAGCCGTCGGCGCGGGAGAGGCCGAGCGCCAGCTCGACGAGTTCGTGGGGCTGCTTCGCGGTCATCAGTGACCCGCCTCCTGCTGGGTGTTGAGCACGTTGACGTTGCGGAACAGCGCCGACGGGCAGCCGTGGCTGACCGCCGCGATCTGACCGGGCTGCGCCTTGCCGCAGTTGAAGGCGCCGCCGAGGAAGTAGGTCTGCGGGCCGCCGACCGCCGCCATCGAGCCCCAGAAGTCGGTGGTGGTGGCCTGGTAGGCGAAGTCCTTGACCTGGCCCGCGAGTTCGCCGTCCTTGATGGCGTAGGCGCGCTGCCCGGTGAACTGGAAGTTGTACCTCTGCTGGTCGATCGACCAGGAACGGTCGCCGACGATGTAGAGGCCGTTCTCGACCTGGCCGACCAGGCCCGCGGTGTCCGGGCCGTCGGCGGCCGGCCGGAGCGAGACGTTGGCCATCCGCTGCACCGGGACGTGCGCGGGGGAGTCGGCGAAGGCGCAGCCGTTGGAGCGCTCGAAGCCCTTCAGCGCGGCGATGCGGCGGTCGAGCTGGTAGCCGACCAGGACGCCGTCCCTGACCAGGTCCCAGGACTGGGTGGCCACGCCCTCGTCGTCGTAGCCGATGGTGGACAGGCCGTGCTCGGCGGTGCGGTCGCCGGTGACGTGCATCAGCTCGGAGCCGTACTTGAGCGAGCCGAGCTGGTCGAAGGTGGCGAAGGAGGTGCCGGCGTAGGCGGCCTCGTAGCCGAGCGCGCGGTCCAGTTCGGTGGCGTGGCCGATCGACTCGTGGATGGTCAGCCAGAGGTTGGTCGGGTCGATCACCAGGTCGTAGCGGCCGGCCTCGACGCTCGGGGCCCGCATCTTCTCGGCCAGCAGGACGGGCAGTTCGGCGAGTTCGGCGTCCCAGTCCCAGCCGGTGCCGGTGACGTACTCGTAGCCGCGGCCGACCGGCGGGGCCAGGGTCGTCATCGAGTCGAAGGCGCCGGTGCGCTCGTCGACCGAGGTGGCCTCCAGGTCGGAGTGCACCCGGATCCGCTGCTGGGTGGTCACCGTGCCGGCGGTGTCCGCGTAGAACTTGTTCTCCTGGACGGTCCGCAGGGCCGCCTGGACGTGCGAGACGCCCTCGGCGGCCAGCAGCCGGGAGCTGCGCTCGGCGAGCAGCGCGGTCTTCTCGGCGTCCGGCACCTCGAAGGGGTTGACCTCGTACGCGGAGACCCAGGTGACGTCCCGGTGGACCGGCTCGTCGGCCAGCTCGACCCGCTCGGTGGAGCCGGCCGCCCGGCTGATCCCGCCGGAGAGGCGGGCCACCGCGACGGCCTGCTCGGCGACCCGGGCCGCCGCGTCGGGGGTGAGGTCGACACCGGCGGCGAAGCCCCAGGCGCCGTCCAGCACCACCCGGACGGCGAAACCGAGCTGCACGCTGTCGGAGGTGCCGGCCGGGCGCGCGTCGCGCAGCCGCCAGGAGGCGCTGCGGATCCGCTCCAGGCGGAAGTCGGCGTGGCTCGCGCCCAGTTCGCGGGCGCGGGCGAGGGCGGCGTCGGCGAGGGGCCGCAGCGGCAGGGCGAGGAACGCCGGGTCGACGGCGCGCCCGTGCGGGGCACCGGAGCGATCGGCCGGAGGGATCGGAGGCAATCGGGCTCCCAGGTCGCGGAGGGTGGCGGTGCGGCGCCACAGGGGCGCCCGCACCGCATCATTTCCCGTCCACCGGGTTTCCGGCCAGCGCATTTCGACCGGTGCGCCGCAGTGAGGGACCGTCCGGTCGGGCCTCCGGTGCCCGGCTCCGCGGCCCTCGGGCGCGGGCCGTCAGCCGACGGTCTCCCACCAGCCGTCCAGCTCCGGCGGGTTGTCGACGTCGACCCGCTCGCCGGGGCGCGGCACGGCCAGCGGGACGGCCTGCTCCTTGGCGGCCTTCACCAGTCGTTCGATCGGCTCGGCCCACGGGTGCAGGCCCAGGTTGAAGGTGCACCAGTGGACCGGCACCAGCAGGCCGGCGGTCAGGTCCCGGTGCGCGAGGACGGCGTCCTCGGGGGTCATGTGGATGTCCGCCCAGGCCGCGTCGTAGGCGCCGATCTGGACCAGCGCGGCGTCGAAGGGGCCGTGCTGCGCGCCGATCCGGGCGTAGCCCTCGAAGTAGCCGGAGTCGCCGGTGTAGAAGACCTTGCGCTTCGGGCCGGCGATCACCCAGGAGCCCCACAGGGTGGTGTTGCGGGTCAGCCCGCGGCCGGAGAAGTGGTGCGCCGCGGTCAGGGTGAGCACCAGGTCGCCCAGGGTGCAGGTCTCGTCCCAGTCCAGTTCGATGATCCGGTGCTCGGGGACGCCCCAGCGGCGCAGGTGGGCGCCGATGCCGAGCGGCACCGCGAAGGGCGCGGACTGGCTGCGCACCAGGCGCTTGACCGTCGCCATGTCCAGGTGGTCGTAGTGGTCGTGCGAGATCAGCACCGCGTCGACCTGGGGCAGCTCCTCCAGCCCGACCGGCACCGGGTGCAGCCGCTTGGGGCCGACGTGCGCGGCGGGGGAGCAGCGGTCGCTCCAGACCGGGTCGAGCAGCACCCGGAAGCCCTCGATCTCCACCAGCGCGGAGGCGTGCCCGTACCAGGTGACCTCCACGCCCTCGGCGGCCGGCCCGGGCGGGGTGGCGGGGCGGACGGTCGGCACCGGGTGGGCGGGGACGCGGCCGGCCCGCTCGAACAGCATCCGGCGGGCGGTGGCGCCGTCGAAGCCGGGGGCGCCGGTGGCGCGGGCGAGCGCGGAGGGCGCGTTGTGGAAGACGCCGTCGCGGTACTGCGGGGAGTTGCGCACCCGCTCCTCGCGCTCGCCGTCCGGCCGTCGCCCGAACGCCGCCGGCAGGTCGCGCAGCGACCAGGCGGTCGCGCCCAGGCCGGCCGCCAGGGCGGTGAGGGCCAGCAGTCGTCCGCGTCGGTGGGTGCTCCCGGGCCGTGCCTTGGTCATCCGCTCTGCCTTCGTCGCTCGCCGGGATGGTCGGGGATCGGTACGGCCGGTCCCGGGCCGGCCCTGCACCACGGGGGCAACGGGTGCGCCCGCCCGTGTTGTTCCCGTACAGTCGCCCCGATCCGGGCAGCGCCCGGGCCTGGGCGGTCTCCGTCGCCGGGACGGCACGGACGGGTACGGATTGTCGGATTGCGACAGATCCGCCGGGGCGGCGCTGTGGGAGACCGATGCGCCGCCGTCGCCGACCGCCCGATAGCGTCACACTGCGTACGCATTCCGACGTACGCGCTCACTCACGGAGAGAGGTGGATCGTTGAGCCGCTCGGTTCTCGTCACCGGAGGAAACCGGGGCATCGGCCTCGCGATCGCCCAGGCCTTCGCCGAAGCGGGCGACAAGGTGGCCATCACCAGCCGCTCGGGCGAGGTGCCCGAGGCGCTGGCCAAGTACGACGTCCTCGCGGTGCGCTGCGACATCACGGACGCTGGGCAGGTCGACGCCGCCTTCACCGAGATCGAGCAGAAGCACGGTGCGGTCGAGGTGCTGGTCGCCAACGCGGGCATCACCAAGGACACGCTGATGCTGCGCATGTCCGAGGAGGACTTCACCTCCGTCGTGGACACCAACCTGACCGGCACCTTCCGGGTGGTCAAGCGCGCGTCCAAGCTGATGATGCGCGCCAGGAAGGGCCGCGTCGTGCTGATCTCGTCCGTGGTGGGCCTGTCCGGCTCCCCGGGCCAGGCCAACTACGCCGCCTCCAAGGCCGGCCTGGTCGGCTTCGCCCGGTCGCTGGCGCGCGAGCTCGGCCCGCGCAACATCACCGTCAACGTGGTCGCCCCCGGCTTCGTCGACACCGACATGACCGCCGTGCTCAGTGACGAGCGCCGCGCGGAGATCGTCGCGGGCGTGCCGCTGGGCCGCTACGCGGCGCCCGCAGAGGTCGCCTCCACCGTGCGGTTCCTCGGGTCGGACGAGGCCGCGTACATCACTGGAGCCGTCATTCCCGTCGACGGCGGATTGGGCATGGGTCACTGATCATGAGTGGAATCCTCGAAGGCAAGCGGATCCTGATCACCGGTGTGCTGATGGAGTCCTCCATCGCCTTCCACACCGCCAAGCTCGCGCAGGAGCAGGGCGCGGAGATCATCCTCACCGCCTTCCCGCGCCCGAGCCTGACCGAGCGGATCGCCCGGAAGCTGCCGAAGCCGGTCAAGGTGCTGGAGCTGGACGTCTCCAACCCGGAGCAGCTGGCCGGCATCGCCGACCAGGTCCGCGAGCACCTGCCGACCCTGGACGGCATCGTCCACTCGATCGGCTTCGCCCCGCAGGACGCGCTGGGCGGCAACTTCCTGGACACCCCGTGGGAGTCCGTGGCCACCGCGATGCACGTCTCGGCGTACTCGCTGAAGTCGCTGACCACGGCGCTGCTGCCGCTGATGCAGGACGGCGGTTCGGTGGTCGGCCTGACCTTCGACGCGCAGTACGCCTGGCCGCAGTACGACTGGATGGGCCCGGCCAAGGCCGCCCTGGAGTCGACCAACCGCTACCTGGCGCGCTACCTGGGCGACCGGGACATCCGCTGCAACCTGATCTCGGCCGGTCCGATCGGCTCGATGGCCGCCAAGTCCATCCCGGGCTTCGGCGACCTGGCCGACACCTGGAACCACCGCTCCCCGCTGAAGTGGGACCTGAGCGACCCGGAGCCGGCCGGCCGCGGCATCGTCGCGCTGCTGTCGGACTGGTTCCCGAAGACCACCGGCGAGATCATCCACGTCGACGGCGGGCTGCACGCCATCGGCGCCTGACGCTCCGCCCGTACGCCGCTGCCCGGCCCTCCCTCGCGGGGGTGCCGGGCAGCGGCGTTCCGGGTGGACGCCGGCGCGGTCAGACGTCCGCGGTGCCGCAGGCGCCGATGGCGCGGCCGGCCTCGACGGAGGCGCGCTGGGCGTCGCCGTCCCGGATGGCCTCCAGGATGGTGTGGTGGCCGATGTAGCGCTCGGCGATCAGCTCGGGGCCGACGTCGTGCCGCAGGTGCTCGCGGGTGACCTCGCCGAGGTCGGCGTAGACGGCGAGCAGGACGTCGTTGTGGGCGGCGGCCACCACGGCCTGGTGGAAGGCGGCGTCGGCCTGGACGAAGTCCTCGGCGTCGCCGGAGTGCCAGGCGGCCTCCCGGCGGGCCAGGGCGCCGTCCAGGAGCTCCAGGTCGCGCGGGGTGCGGCGGTGGGCGGCGAGGCCGGCGGCCGAGGTCTCCAGGGCCGCCCGCAGCTCGGCGACCTGGTCCTGGCCGGCGTCGGCGAAGCGGCGGTGCATCACGCCGGCCAGCTCGCTGGTGGCCAGCACGTACGTGCCGGAGCCCTGGCGGATGTCGAGCAGCCCGTTGTGGGCGAGGGCGCGGACGGCCTCGCGGACGGTGTTGCGGGCGACGCCGAGCTGTTCGACCAGGGCGGCCTCGGTGGGGATGCGCGAGCCGACCGGCCACTCCCCGGAAGTGATCTGGGCACGCAGCTGTGCGATCACCTGGTCGGACAGCGGGGTGCGCCTCGGCGAGGACAGCGCCACGGGGGACTCCTTGCGGCTACGGCTCGGGTGGGGCCTGGGTGGGAGGTGGCCGGTGGATGAACGGTCGGCACATCATGCCAATTCCAAGGTGCATCAATTCATCCCATCATTCTATGATGCTCTCTATGCCCGCAGCAGACACCACCGCTTCCTCCCGGACCGAGAGCCGGCCGCCGACCGAAGAGCGGCCCGCCGCCTCCGGCTCCGCCAAGTACCTCGGCGTGCTGTTCGCCGTCGCGATCGCCGCCGCCGCCTTCAACCTGCGCCCCGTGGTCACCAGCCTCGGGCCGCTGCTCAAGCAGGTCCGCGACGACCTCGGGATGAACCCGACGCTCGCCGGGCTGCTCACCGCCGTCCCGTCGCTCTGCTTCGGGCTGTTCGGCTTCGCCGCGCCCGCGGCGGCCCGTCGGATCGGTCCGATCGCGGTCGTCACGGCGGGCATGGGCGCCATCACGGCGGGCGTGCTGGCCCGCTCGTTCGCCGGCGGCACCGCCGTGTTCCTGCTGCTCACCGCCCTCGCCCTGGCCGGGGTGGCGGTCTCCAACGTGCTGCTGCCGGTGGTGATCAAGCGGTACTTCCCGGACCGGGTCGGGCCGATGATCGGCCTCTACTCGATGGCGCTGTCCGCCGGCACCGCGCTGGCCGCCGCCGTCACCGTGCCGCTGACCAAGTCGCTCGGCGGCGACTGGCGCTACGGCCTGGGCGTCTGGGCCGTCCTGGGGGCGCTCGCCCTGGTGCTCTGGCTGTTCGTGCTGATCGCCAAGCGGGAGCGCGGCGAGCGGGCCGGCGGCGCCACCGCCCCCGTCCGGCTGCCGATCACCCGCAGCCGGACCGCCTGGGCGCTGGCCGGGTACTTCGGCCTCCAGGCCACCGGCGCGTACGTGGTCATGGGCTGGATGTCGCAGATCTTCCAGGACGCCGGCATCGGCGAGGGCACCACCGGCGTGCTGCTCGCGGTCACCATGGTGATCGGCGTGCCGGTCTCCTTCGTGCTGCCCAACCTGGCCGCCCGCCGCGGCGACCAGCGGCTGTTCGTGGTGCTGCTGGCCTGCTGCGGCATCGCCGGGTACGCCGGCCTGGCGATCGCCCCGGCCGGGGGCGCCTGGCTCTGGGCGGTCCTGCTGGGCCTGTCCAACTGCGCCTTCCCGCTGGTGCTGACCATGATCGGACTGCGGGCCCGGTCCGCGGGCGGGGTCGCGCAGCTCTCCGCCTTCGCCCAGGGCATCGGCTACCTGGTGTCCATCCCGGGCCCGATCCTGGTCGGCTGGCTCTACGGGGCCACCGGCGAGTGGTACTGGCCGCTGGGCTTCCTGTCGCTGCTGCTGGTGCCGCAGATGCTGTTCGGCCTGCGCGCGGCGCGGGCCCGGCATATCGAGGACGAGGCGGTGCACCCGGTGGAGCGGGCCGCGGCGTGACGCCCCCGCCGGGGGTGTGAGGACGCGCGGGGAGGGCCGGGCCCCGACGGGCGGGTCAAGACCCGGCCAAGGGGGCGGGGTCGGCGGACGGCGGGCGTGTTCGGAGTGGGAGACTTCCGGACATGCCCGTTCTCGATCCCAACCCCACCGACGGCCGCAAGCAGCTCGGCCGCATCGCCCTCGCCTTCGCCGCCATCGCGGTGCTGGTGTCGATCATCGCCACCGTCGCCGCCACGATGGGCTGACGGACGGCCGTACGCCGGCTGACGCCCCGGTGAACGGGGCATGGTGACACGGGTCGTCCCTCGGAGTGGCGGCATCCCGGGGCATCGCGCCGCCGGGCCGCTTTTCTGCCAAGCTTGCTGGGTATGAGCGCCGACACGCCCCGCAGGATCATCGTTCTCCGCCATGCCAAGGCCGACTGGCCGAACGGCGTGGACGACCACGACCGGCCGCTGGCCGACCGGGGCCGTCACCAGGCCCCGGACGCCGGCCGCTGGCTGGTCGACTCCGGCATCAGCCCCGACTACGTGCTCTGCTCGACCGCGCTGCGCGCCCGCGAGACGTGGAAGCTGGCGGTGCACGAGCTGCCGCAGCGGCCGCTCCGGACGGTGTACGAGGAGCGGGTCTACGAAGCCAGCCCCGGGGAGATCATCGCCGTCCTCCAGGAGACCCCGGAGGAGTACGCGGACGTGGTGCTGGTCGGCCACAACCCGGGCGTGCTGGGGCTGACCCAGGTGCTGGCCGGGGACGCGGGCGATCCGGACGCGCTGGAGCGGCTGCGCCTCGGGGGCTTCCCGACGGCGGCGGTCGCGGTGCTCAGCTTCAGCGGCTCCTGGAAGGGCGTCGAGCCGGGCGTGGCCCAGCTGGTCTCGTACCACACGCCGCAGGACTGACCGCGGGACCACACGAGGGGCGCGCGGATCGAATCCGCGCGCCCCTCTGGTACGTCCACAGGCCTTCTCCGGGCGGCCGCCTCACTCCATCGGCCGCCGGGCGGGCCCTACTCGGTCGGGGTGCCGTGCAGCGCGTCGGCGGCCTCGACCTCCTCGCGGGTGATGCCCAGCAGGTACAGCACGGTGTCCAGGAACGGCACGTTCACCGCGGTGTCGGCGGCCTCCCGCACCACCGGCTTGGCGTTGAACGCCACCCCGAGGCCGGCCGCGTTCAGCATGTCCAGGTCGTTGGCGCCGTCGCCGATCGCCACCGTCTGCTCCAGCGGCACCTTCGCCTGCTCGGCGAAGCGGGCCAGCCAGCGGGCCTTGCCCGCCCGGTCCACGATCTCGCCGACCACCCGGCCGGTGAACCGGCCGTCCACCACCTCCAGGGTGTTCGCGGCCGCGAAGTCCAGCCCCAGCTGCTCCACCAGGTGGTCGGTGACCTGGGTGAAGCCGCCGGACACCACCGCGACCTGGTAGCCGAGGCGCTGGAGCGTACGGATCAGGGTGCGCGCGCCCGGCGTGAAGCGGACCTCGGCGCGGACCTTCTCGGTCACCGAGGCGTCCAGCCCGGCCAGCAGCGCCACCCGGGCCCGCAGCGACTCGGCGAAGTCCAGCTCCCCGCGCATCGCCGCCGCCGTCACCGCGGCGACCTCCTCCTCGCAGCCCGCGTGGGCGGCGAACAGCTCGATCACCTCGTCCTGGATGAGCGTGGAGTCCACGTCCATGACCACCAGGCGCTTGGCCCGGCGCTCCAGACCGGCGGCGACCACCGCGACGTCCACCCGCTGGGTGGCCGCCTCCTGGGCCAGCGCGGCCCGCAGCTCGTCGGTGGCCACACCGGAGACGGCCAGCTCGACCGCCGTCACCGGGTACTTGGCGAGCCGGAAGACACGGTCGATGTTGCCGTCCGAGGCGGTGATCCGGGAGGTGAGCGCGGAGACGGCGGCGGCGGTCAGCGGGTTGCCGAGCACCGTGACGTGCGAACGGCCCTCACGGCGCGGCCGGTTGTCACCGATGCCGGAGAGGATCTCGGCCTGGAGCTTCTGCTCGTCGGCCCAGCGGTGGACGGTGGCCCGCAGCCCGCCCTCGGCGCCGGGTGCGGTGGGCGGGGTGACCAGGGCGCACAGCGTGATGCGCCCACGGGTGACGACCTGCTCGATGTCGATGACGTCGACGCCGAAACCGGCCAGCGTCGTGAAGAGGCCGGCGGTGATGCCGGGACGGTCCTTGCCGAACACCTTGACGAGCAGGGTGCGCTCGTCCGCGGTCCGGTGCTGGGCGGCGGGGAGGGGCTCAGCGGCCAGGGGCGATGCGTTCATGGTGCCTCCCACGCTACCGGGCGCCCGAGGGCCCGGGAGCACCCGTCCCACCTCGCGGGACGCCGCAGGTCCGGGCTCGGTAGCAGCCTGGTCACAGTCGCCCGGGCCGACTTTCACCGGCGGTCGGCGGGCTGGAATGATTCCCCCGGCAGTCACAGGAACATCGCGGCCCCGGCCGGGGCCACAATTCGGGGGAACCGAGAGAGCGGGGCAGGCGAGCAGTGCCGCAACTCGTCATCGAGATCAACGGACAGCAGCGGACTCTGGAGCCCGGGCGGTCCTACACCATCGGGCGAAACCCGCAGTCGGACTTCACGTTCGACGACGCGAGGGTCTCCTGGCAGCACGGGACCATCGGCTTCAACGGCAGCGGTTGGCAGCTGGACGACCACGGCAGCACCAACGGAACGTACGTGGCCGGCGCCCGCACCCTCCAGGCCCAGCTGTTCCCCGGTGCGGTGGTGAACCTGGGCAACCCGGAGAACGGCCCCCGGCTCGGCTTCTCCGCGCCCGCGCAGGCCGCCGCCCCGCACGCCGCGGCCCCGCAGGCCACCCCGATGCACGAGGCCGCCACCAGCCGCGGCCCGGTGCCCACGCCCCAGCAGCCCGCCCCGCAGCAGGGCTGGCCGCAGCACGACCCGTACCAACAGCAGCAGCAGGCCTGGCCCGGCCAGCAGCAGGCCCAGCCGCCGTTCCCGCAGCAGCAGTACGCGCCGCCGCAGGACCGGCCGGCCCCGCAGCAGCAGCCCCAGCCCCAGCACGGCGGCTTCCCGCAGCAGGGCTTCCCGCCCCCGCCGCACGACGGCGGGCCGCAGCCGACCATCATCCGCAACCTGACCTCGGCGATGCGCACCGTCCGGATCGGCCGCGCGCTCGACAACGACATCGTGGTGTCCGACCTCCAGGTCTCCCGCCACCACGCCGAGCTGCGCCAGCTCCCGGACGGCCGCTACGAGATCGTCGACCTCGGCAGCCACAACGGCATCTTCCTCAACGGCCAGCGGGTGCAGCGTCAGCTGATGGGCCCGCAGGACCGGCTGACGGTCGGCCACTCCGGCTTCGTCCTGGTCGGCGACCAGCTGCAGGAGTTCGTCGACACCGGCGCCGTCTCCTTCTCCGCCCGCCACCTGACCGTCGAGGTCGACCACAAGGGCGGCAAGAAGGTCCTGCTCGACGACGTCAGCTTCGGCGTCCCGGAGAAGTCCCTGGTGGCCGTCATCGGCCCGTCCGGCTCCGGCAAGTCGACCCTGCTGCGCGCCCTCACCGGCTACCGCCCGGCCGACCGCGGCGAGGTGCTGTACGACGGCCGCAACCTCTACAAGCAGTTCGCCGAACTCCGCTCGCGCATCGGCCTGGTGCCGCAGTCCGAGATCCTGCACCGCGAGCTCACCGTCCGGAAGGGCCTCAAGTACGCGGCCCGGCTGCGCTTCCCCGGGGACACCGAGGCGAAGGAGCGCGAGGCCCGGATCGACGAGGTGCTGTACGAGCTGCGTCTCGACAAGCGCGCCGACAACAAGATCACCGCGCTCTCCGGCGGCCAGCAGAAGCGCGTCTCGGTCGCCCTGGAACTGCTCACCAAGCCCTCGCTGATCTTCCTGGACGAGCCCACCTCGGGCCTCGACCCGGGCATGGACCGCGAGGTCATGCAGATGCTGCGCGGCCTGGCCGACGACGGCCGCACGATCCTGGTCGTCACCCACTCGGTGGCCGAACTCGCGCTCTGCGACCGGCTGCTGGTGATGGCGCCGGGCGGCTCGGTGGCCTACTTCGGCCCGCCGGACGAGGCGCTGCACTTCTTCGGGTACGAGACCTGGGCGGACGTCTTCCAGGCCTTCGAGAACTACCCGGACCACGACTGGGCCGGCCGCTACCGCGGTTCGGTGCACTACCAGCAGTACTCCGCCCCGACCGTCGAGGCGGGCGAGGTGCAGCACGTCCAGGTCGCCCAGGAGGCCGTCAAGCCGCCCAAGCCGCAGAGCTGGGGCTCGCAGCTGTGGACCCTGATGCGCCGCTACATGTCGGTGCTCGCCTCGGACCGCGGCTTCCTGGCCCTGTCGGTGCTGCTGCCCGCGGTGATCGGCGCGGTCAGCGTGCTGATCCCCAACGAACCGGGGCTCGCGCCCAACCCGAACACCCAGCTCCACCTCAACAACGGGGCCGCGACGATCCTGCTGATCCTGGCGATCGGCGCCTGCTTCTCCGGAGCGGCCAACTCGGTCCGCGAGCTGATCAAGGAACGGGCGATCTACGAACGGGAACGGGCCACCGGGCTCTCCCGCTCGGCGTACATGATGTCCAAGATCATCGTGCTGGGCTTCTTCAGCGTGATCCAGGGCGCGATCATCTCCGCCGTCGGCTTCCTGCCGCGCAAGCTCCCCGAGCACGGCCTGCTCGTCAAGAACCTGCCGATCGTCGAGATGACCGTCGGCATGATCCTGCTCAGCTTCGCCGCGATGATGTTCGGCCTGATGATCTCCGCGCTGGTGAAGACCGCCGAGAAGACCATGCCGCTGCTGGTCATGTTCGCCATCGTCCAGGTCGTCTTCACCGGCTGCCTCTTCCAGATCTTCAGCAAGCCCGGCCTGGAGCAGGTCGCCTGGCTGATGCCGGCCCGCTGGGGCACCGGCATCGTGTCCACCACGCTGGACCTGTCCACGCTCATGGGCCCCTGGAACAAGGACTTCCAGAACCCCAACTACGACCCGCTCTGGAAGCACAGCGTCGCCCAGTGGGCGATCGACGCGGGCGTGCTGGTGGCCATCTCGGTCGTCATCGGCGTCCTCGTCACCCGGCTCCAGCGCCGGCACGAGCCCGAGGTCATGCAGAAGGGCTGACCCCTTCCCCGACGTCGCGGGGACGGCAGTCCGAGGGGCGGTCCTCCCACCCGGGAGGGCCGCCCCTCCGCGTTTCCGGACGGGCCCTCCCGGGGCGCGGGTCCTAGGTCCCCGGACCCGGGCCCGGGGCGGCCGGGGACGGACGCGGCGGCCGTCACGGCGGCGGTAGTTTGACCGTATGCCCAGCACCACCGGAGACCACGCGGCCCACCACGGCCCGCTGCCCGCCTGCGAACCGTGCCTGGCCGGGATCGAGGCCGTCAGCCAGGCACTGCTCGCCATGAGCCGGCACCTGGAGGTCCGCGAGGTGCTGCGCCGCATCACCGCCTCCGCCCGCGGCCTGCTCGGCGCCGAGTACGCCGCCCTCGGCGTGCCCGACGACCACGGCGGCTTCGCCCAGTTCGTCGTCGACGGCGTCACCGACGAGCAGTGGCGGGCGATCGGCCCGCTGCCCCGGCAGCACGGCGTGCTCGCCGCGATGCTGCACGAGACCGGCCCCACTCGGCTGGTGGACGTCCGCAAGGCGCCCGCCTTCGAGGGGTGGCCCGAGGCCCACCCCGACATGGACGCCTTCCTCGGCATGCCGATCCTGGACACCGACGCGGCCGAGGACGAGCCGCAGGTGATGGGCGTCATCTTCCTCGCCAACAAGCGCGGCGGCGGCCAGTTCACCGACCACGACGAGGAGCTGCTGCGGATCCTCGCCGCGCACGCCGGCCTCGCCCTGTCCAACGCCCGGCTGTACGAGCGCAGCCGCGAGCTCACGCTGGCCGGCGAGCGGGCCCGGATCGCCCACGACCTGCACGACGCCGTCTCGCAGAAGCTCTTCTCGCTCCGCCTCACGGCCAAGGCGGCCGCCAAGCTCGTCGACCGCGACCCGGCCCGGGCCCGCGCCGAACTCGCCGAGGTCGCCCGGCTGGCCGCCGAGGCCGCCGACGAACTGCGCGCCGTCGTCGTGGAACTGCGCCCCGCCGCCCTGGAGGAGGACGGGCTCAGCGCCACCCTCGCCTCCCAGGTGCAGGTCCTCGACCGGGCGCACACCGCCGACGTCGCCTTCGCCGCCGACGGCGTCCGGGCGCTGCCGCCCGCCCAGGAGGCCGCGCTGCTGAGGGTCGCCCAGGAGGCGCTGCACAACGCGCTGCGCCACTCCGGCGCCCGCCGGGTCACCGTCACCCTGGCCGGGACGCCCGCGCGCGGCGCCGTGCTGCGGGTGCACGACGACGGGCGCGGCTTCGACCCGGAGTCCGTCCGACGGGCCGGCCGCCACCTCGGCCTGGCCTCGATGCGCGACCGCGCGGCCGCCGTCGGCGGCACGCTCACCCTGGAGTCGGCCCCCGGTCGGGGGACGCTCGTCGAGATGGAGGTCCCCGGTGCCTGAGAGCACACCGTCGATCCGCGTCCTGCTGGTCGACGACCACCAGGTCGTCCGGCGCGGGCTGCGCACCTTCCTGGAGGTCCAGGACGACATCGAGGTGGTCGGGGAGGCCGCCGACGGGGCGGAGGGCGTCGAACGGGCCCGTGAACTCGACCCCGACGTCGTCCTGATGGACCTCAAGATGCCCGGCGTCGACGGCATCGAGGCGCTGCGCACCCTCAAGGGGGAGGGCAGCCGGGCCCGGATCCTGATCGTCACCAGCTTCACCGAGCACCGCACGATGGTCCCCGCGCTGCGGGCCGGCGCCGCCGGGTACGTCTACAAGGACGTCGACCCGGAGGCGCTGGCCGGCGCGATCCGCTCGGTGCACGCCGGCCACGTCCTGCTCCAGCCCGAACTGGCCGCCGCCCTGCTCTCCGACGACAGCCCGCGCGCCCCCCAGGGCCGCGGCGGCACGCTCACCGAGCGCGAGCGCGAGGTGCTCGGCCACATCGCCGACGGCCGCTCCAACCGGGAGATCGCCCGCAGCCTCCACCTGTCGGAGAAGACCGTGAAGACCCACGTGTCCAACATCCTCATGAAGCTGGACCTGGCCGACCGCACCCAGGCGGCACTCTGGGCCGTCCGCCACGGCGAGACCCGCGAGGCGTAGCGCGCCGGGGGTGCCCCTCCGCTCAGCGGTCGTCCCGCTCGTCGACGAGGGCGTTGTAGGCGGCCACCTGGGCGCGCCGGGCGGTGCGCCGCAGCGGGGCCAGGGCGGACTGCCGGGCCGCCATCTCGGAGGCGCTGACAGCGGCGCCGTGCCCGCCCGAGGCGATGGCGAGCAGGGCGGACACCTGACGGGCCGACTCCAGGACCCGGACGGCCCGGGGCGGGTAGCCGGGGGCCAGCGGCTCGCTGTGGCCGCGCCGGCGGTAGGCGTCGAGGGCGCGCAGGGCCTCGGGCCCGGCACCGGCCACGTCGAGGCGGGTGAGCAGGACGGTCGCCTCCCGCAGCCCCTCGGCCAGCTCGCGCTCGGCCTCGTGGAGCGACGGGACGTCCGCCGGAGGTGTGTCGTTGACCTCATGGCAGCGCCACAGCACGGTGGCCGAGCGGTCGCCGGCCGGCCCGTACTCCTCCACCTCCGGCACCAGCCCGAGCGGTGCGCCGACGGCCAGGACGGCCTCGCCGGCCCGCATGGCCCGCTCGTTGAAGGCCTTCGGGCCGGTCAGTCCGAGCGGGTGCCCGGCCGAGGGCAGCGCGAGGCGCAGGCCCTTCACGCCGAGCACCCGCAGCCGCCCCAGCGCCCAGGTCAGCCCGTGCTGCTCGCCGGGCCCGTCGCCGGGCAGGCCGGTGACCCGGTGGCGCTCGTCGGCGCCCAGGACGGCCGCGGCGGCGTCGTCCGGCGGCACCAGGCCCGCCAGCTGGGCGTTGCCCCATGCGGTGAGCCGCCCCGAACGGGGCTCTTCGTACGGATTGTCGGCTGGAGTCACGAGCATCCGGCCAGCCTACGGAATCGCCGGTCATCCGCGTGGCGTAGGTTTGCCCATGCGTGTGCGGCGCACCCACCCCGTGCCCACCGGCTGCCGGAGTAGGCTCGCCGCCCGCACCGACGGCCGAGAATCTTGTTTTTTGGGGAAGGCATAGGCATGAGCGACGTGCTGGAGCTGGTTGACGTATCCGTGGTCCGGGAGGGGCGCGCGCTGGTCGACCAGGTCTCGTGGTCCATCTCCGAGGGCGAGCGCTGGGTCATCCTGGGACCGAACGGCGCCGGCAAGACCACGCTGTTGCAGATCGCCTCCTCGTACCTGTTCCCGACCTCGGGCAAGGTCACGGTGCTGGGCGAGAAGCTCGGCGAGATCGACGTCTTCGAGCTGCGCTCCCGGATCGGTCTGGCCGGCGCCGCCATGTTCGACAAGCTGCCGGCCGAGCAGACCGTGCTGCAGACCGTCCTCACCGCCGCGTACGGCATGACGGTCACCTGGCAGGAGACCTACGAGCAGTCGGACGAGTCCCGCGCCCTGGCCCTGCTCGACCGCCTCGGCATGGCCAACCTCACCGACCGGAAGTTCGGCACCCTCTCCGAGGGCGAGCGCAAGCGCACCCTGATCGCCCGCGCCCTGATGACCGACCCCGAGCTGCTGCTGCTCGACGAGCCCGCCGCCGGCCTGGACCTCGGCGGCCGCGAGGACCTGGTCCGCCGGCTCGGCGCGCTCGCCCAGGACGAGTTCGCCCCGGCGATGGCGATGGTCACCCACCACGTCGAGGAGATCGCGCCCGGCTTCACCCACGTCCTGATGATCCGTCAGGGCAAGGTGCTCACGGCCGGCCCGATCGACACCGAGCTGACCGCCCGCAACCTCTCCAAGTGCTTCGGCCTGCCGCTGACCCTGGAGCGGCACGGAGACCGCTGGTCGGCGCAGGGTCTGCCGCTGGGCTGAGGCCCCGTCCGCCCGTTCCTGTCGTTCATCCGGACGGCCGTCGGGAACCGGTCGCACGCGCGACCGGTTTCCGCCCCTCGACCTGCGGGAACTGTCCGCTTCGAAGGCCTTCGCTCCCTAGGATGGACATGTGGACAGCTGGATCTGGTGGCTCCTGGCCGCCGCAGGGCTCGGCATACCGCTGGTGCTCACCGCGATGCCGGAGTTCGCCATGTTCGCGGTCGGGGCGCTGGCCGCCTCCGGCGTGGCCGCGCTGGGCGGGGGAGTGGTCCTCGAGACCGTGACCTTCGTCGCCGTCTCGGTCGCCCTGGTGGTCTTCGTCCGCCCGATCGCCTACCGGCAGCTCCGTAGCGGGCCGCAGGTCAAGATGGGCATCGAGGCGCTCCAGGGCGCCACCGCGGTCGTCGCGGAAACCGTCGACGGGGAGGGCGGGAGGATCAAGCTGAACGGCGAGATCTGGTCGGCCCGCGCGCTCCACCCGGGCCAGGTGTACCAGCCTGGACAACAGGTCGACGTCGTCGAAATCCAGGGCGCGACCGCCCTGGTCGTCTAGGGGAGAGTCCGTGGAACCCGTCCTTATCGTTTTGGTCGTCCTGGTCGTGGTGGCCTTCATCGCGCTGATCAAGACGATCCAGGTCATCCCGCAGGCCAGCGCCGCGATCGTGGAGCGCTTCGGCCGCTACACCCGGACGCTCAACGCAGGGCTGAACATCGTCGTCCCGTTCATCGACCGGGTCCGCAACCGGATCGACCTGCGCGAGCAGGTCGTGCCGTTCCCGCCGCAGCCGGTGATCACCCAGGACAACCTGGTCGTCAACATCGACACCGTCATCTACTACCAGGTGACCGACCCCCGGGCCGCGACGTACGAGGTCGCCAGCTACATCCAGGCGATCGAGCAGCTGACCGTCACCACGCTGCGCAACATCATCGGCTCGATGGACCTGGAGTCCACCCTGACCTCGCGCGAGGTCATCAACGCCGGTCTGCGCGGCGTCCTGGACGAGGCCACCGGCAAGTGGGGCATCCGGGTCAACCGCGTCGAGCTGAAGGCGATCGAGCCGCCGACCTCCATCCAGGACTCGATGGAGAAGCAGATGCGCGCCGACCGTGACAAGCGCGCCGCGATCCTCACCGCCGAAGGCCAGCGCCAGGCCCAGATCCTCAAGGCCGAGGGTGAGAAGCAGGCCGACGTGCTCCGCGCCGAGGGTGAGGCGCAGGCCGCGGTCCTGCGCGCCGACGGTGAGGCGGCCGCGATCCGGACGGTCTTCGAGGCCATCCACGACGGCGACGCCGACCAGAAGCTGCTCGCCTACCAGTACCTCCAGACGCTGCCCGAGCTGGCCAAGGGCGACTCCAACAAGCTCTGGATCATCCCCAGCGAGGTCGGCGACGCGCTCAAGGGCCTCGGCGGCGCCTTCGGCGGCCTGACCGGGGGGATGAACGGCGGCGCGGTCGCGGCGCCCACCGTTCCGCAGGCGGCCCCGGCGGTCCCGGCGGCCACCCAGGTGCCGCTGGACCCGGCCTCCGGCCCGCGGCCGGTGGACACCGAGAAGGGCGCCGCCCGTCCCCGGGTGGACCCGGCCCGGGAGTACCCGAAGATCGACCCGGAATGACCGGATCGGAGTGACCGAGCCGGAGTGGCCGGTCGGACCGAGTTCCGTCGAGGGCCCGCTGCCGAGAGGCGGCGGGCCCTCGGCCTTGTGCGGCGGCGGTGGAGCGCGCGCACGTTGTGAGGTGCGTCCCGAATCGTGGGCGGGTCTGGTAGAGCCGCGGGGCCGTCCGGCATGATCCCCTCGGACAGGACCGAGAGGAGAGGTGACCCATGACGCTCTGGGAGTCGATCGCCGTCCTGGTGGCCGGCGTCGGCGCCGGGATGATCAACGTCATCGTCGGCTCCGGCACCCTGATCACCTTCCCGGTCCTGCTCGCCGTGGGCCTCCCGCCGGTCACCGCCAACGTCTCCAACACCTTCGGCCTGGTCCCCGGCTCGCTCAGCGGCGTGATCGGGTACCGCCGCGAACTGGCCGACCAGGGCCGCCGGGTGCTGCGCCTGGGCACCGCCTCGCTGCTCGGCGGGCTGGTCGGCGCGCTGCTGCTGACCAGGCTGCCGAGCGGGGCCTTCGACGCGATCGTCCCGGTGCTGATCCTGCTCGCGCTCGTGCTGGTGGTGATCCAGCCCCGGGTGGCCAAGGCCGTCGCCGCCCGCCGCCGCCCCGGCGGCGATCCGGACGGCAGCCCGGTCCTGCTGGTCGGGGTGTTCCTGACCGGCATCTACGGCGGCTACTTCGGCGCCGCGCAGGGCGTGCTGCTGATGGCCCTGATGGGCATGCTGCTCCAGGAGGACCTCCAGCGGATCAACGCGGTGAAGAACGCCCTGGCGATGATCGTCAACGCCGTCGCCGCGCTCTTCTTCCTCTTCACCTCGACGGTGAACTGGACCGCCGCCGGTCTGATCGCGGCGGGCTCGCTGGTCGGCGGCCTGGTCGGCGCCAAGGTCGGCCGCCGCCTCCCGCCGACGGCGCTGCGCGGGGTCATCGTGGTGGTCGGCCTCGTGGCCGTCGCCAAGCTGCTGTTGAGCTGAGGGGCCGTCAGGCCGTCGGGTCCGGCAGGGTGTCGGAGCATCGAAACGTCGGAACATCGGAACGTCGGAGGAGTACGCCATGGCCCTGGAGATGCGTGAGAGCTGCGAGCGCTGCGCGGTGTCGCTGACCGCGGACGGCGGCGCCTCGATATGTTCCTACGAGTGCACCTTCTGCCCGGACTGCACCGAGGCCATGGCCGGCGGCTGCCCCAACTGCGGCGGCGAGCTGGTGACCCGTCCGCGCCGGAAGGCCGCCTGACACCGGAACCCCGGACGTCCCGGAAACCCGGACGTGCCGGAACTCCGGCACCCCGGACCGACCATCCAGCAGGAGCGCGGCGATGAGCAGCAGGGCACGGCTGAACGAGGACGAGATCACGGCGGCCCTGGCGGCGCTGCCCCGGTGGACGCGGGAGGGCGACGGCATCGCCCGTACCGCCGACGCCCCGGACTTCCCGGCGGCGGTCCGGGTGGTCGTCGCCGTCGCCGAGCAGGCCGAGGCGCTCGACCACCACCCCGACATCGACATCCGCTGGCGCACCCTGCGCTTCGTCCTGTCCACCCACAGCGCCGGCGGCCTCACCGGTCTGGACTTCACCCTCGCCGCCCGGATCGACGAGGCCCTGCGCGCCGAGTCGGCCTCCTGACGCCGCCGCAGGACCGGCCGGCCCGGGACGGTACGGGCGAGGGCCCGGGCCGCGCCCCCGGGCGGGCGTGAGATGCTGACTGCCGCATCGGCAGGCGGGCGGGGCTCGGGAGGGACGGAACGGATGGCGCAGGAGCCCTTCGGAGACGCCCACGACCGGCAGCCGTGGCCGCCCCAGAGCCACCCGGACTGGCAGAGCGGTGGGTACGGCGGGTACGCCGAGCAGCAGCAGACAGCTCAGCAGGTGCCGCAGCAGCCGTCGCAGTGGCCGCCGCAGCAGGGCTACGGCTCGGCCGAGTACGGGCAGCAGCAGCCGCAGTCCGGCCAGGGCGGTTACGGGCCCACCGGCTACGACCAGAGCGGGTACGACCAGGCCGGCTACGGCCGGAGCGGGTACGACCAGGCCGGTTACGAGCAGAGCGGTGTCGGCCCGACCGGCTACGTCCAGGGCGGCTACGTCGAGGGCGGTTACGTCCAGGGCCCGTACGGCGGCCAGGAGCAGTACCAGCCGTACCCGCAGTACCCGGACCGCGCGCAGCCGCACCAGCCCTACGCGCCGTACGCCACCCCGCAGCAGCCCGCCGACGAGGGGCTGTACGTCCCGGCGGGGGCGGAGTACTCGGCGGACGGCTACGTGCACATCGAGGAGGCCGGGCCGGCGCCCGTCCCCGAGGAGCCCGCGGTGACCACTCCGGTGCGGGCCCCCGAGCCGCAGGCCGAGCCGGCCCCGCGGTCGAGGGCCGCGGCCCGTCGAGGGGGCGGCGGCGGTTCCGGCGCGGGTGAGGGTTCCGGCTCCTCGCTCTCCGCCAAGGCCCGGAAGGCCGCCGACGCGGTGCTGACCGGGGAACACATGCCCAGCCGCAAGGCCCTGCTGGTGCGGACCGGCGCCGGGGTGGCCGCGCTGGGAGTGCTGGTGGCGGCCGGGCTGATGGTCGGCGCCGAGGGCGGCGGCAGCGCGGCGGCGAGCAGCGGCGGCGAGCCGGGCTTCGCGGTGGCGCACGACCGGGTGTGGGCCGCGCAGCCGGCCGCGGCCGGTCCGTCCGGGGGCGACGACACGCTGATCGGCGGCTGGCTGCTGGCCGACGCGGTGGTCCGGGCCGACGGCTCCGGGGTGCACGCGTACGACCGGGCGGGCGGCAAGGCGACCTGGTCGGTGGAGCCGCCGGCCGCCGGGGCCGTCCCGTGCGGGCTGTCGGCGGGGGTGAACCCGGCGGGCCTGGGCGCGGCCCTGTTCCGTCCGCAGGCCGATCCGAAGAGCCCCTGCACGCTGGTGGCCGCCGTGGACACCAAGACCGGCAAGACCGTCTGGACCAAGAGCCTCTCGGACGCCAAGGGCGCCTACTCGGCCCGGGTCGGCGTCACCGAGGACAAGGTGATCGCCGTCGGCGACGACCGGGTGCTGGCCTGGGAGTCCGCCGACGGGAAGGACGTCTGGCAGTACACCGGGCAGGGCAAGTTCTGCACCCTGTCCGGCGGCGTCAGCGGCAAGACCGTGCTCGTCGCCTCCTCCTGCGCCGACTCGACCCCCGCCGACCAGGCCGTCGCGCTGAACACCGCGGACGGCAAGGTCGGCTGGTGGCGGGGCCTGAACAACCAGCCGAAGACGGTGACCGTGCTGTCGGCCGAGCCGTCCGTGGTCCTCACCACCGGCGGGAAGCCCGAGGACGACCGGGTGTTCGCCTGGGGCACGGGCGGCGACCCGGCCGCCGAGATCCCGGTGGCCGTCGACGGCGGCCGGCTGGACGTCGCCCACGGTACGTTTTCGGCCACTCCCGAGGTGTACTTCGAGGGCCGCACGATGGTCACCACCCTGGCCCCGCCGAACGGCGGCGGGCCGGTGGCCGCGGTCGGCTACGACCTGGACACCGGCAAGCAGCGCTGGAAGACGCCGACCGCCGCCAAGGGCGCCGTCCGGGCGGTCGGCATCGACGGCGGGTCGCTGGTGCTCGCCGCCGACGAACGCCGCGACCAGCCCGCCCGCCTCAGCCGGTTCCCGCTGGCGGGCGGCCGGGAGGCGACCGGGGGCAACTTCCCGGCCGGCACCGGCTCGCTGCTGATCTCCGGACGGGTGCTCATCGGCGGTGGGCAGGTGGTCGTGGTGCCCGAGCACTCGACCAACTACGGCACGGCGGCGGGGTACCGGGCGAAGGACTGAGGCCCTCCGCCCGGGTTTCCGGCCTCCTTGCGCCTCCTCGCGCCGCCTTACGCCGCCTTACGCCGCGGAGACGGGCCGGCCCGGTACGGCCGGCAGCCAGTCGGCGAGGTCCCGGACCTCCGAGCCGCGCAGACCGAGCGCCAGCATCAGGCTGGCCTGCGGCGTCGGCTCGAACGGGCGGCGCAGCAGCTTCATCCCGGCCTGCTCCGGCGTGCGGTCCGCCTTGTGCTGGTTGTCCTCCGCGCACGCGGCCACGGTGTTCATCCAGCTGTCGGCACCACCGCGCGACCTGGGCTGGAGGTGGTCCACCGTGGTGGCCCGCCGGCCGCAGTACGCGCACAGGTGCCGGTCCCGCGCCAGGACGCCGCGCCGCGACCACGGAGCCTGTTGTCGGAACGGCACCCGTACGTACCGTTGCAGTCTGATCACCCGCGGCACCGGGACGGCAATGCCCGTCCCCCGGATCGAGCGCAGCGGATGCGCCTGCTCCACCACGGCCTTGTCCTGGAGCACCAGGACGACGGCGCGCTGGAGCGACACCGTCGTCAGGGGCTCGTAGCTCGCGTTCAGAACCAGCGTGTTGCGCACTCGGCACACCCTTCCCGCGGGCGTGCCACGGCGGCACGACCGTCTCCACACACGTCACTGCCGCCGCACGGCGGTGGAACCACTCTGAATGGGCCCTTAGCCGTCGAACAACGGAATTTCCGGTATCGGGGAGGGGCCCGGGACGGCGGACCGGCCGACCGGGAGGGGTGCCTCGGGGAAACTCGCTGGCCGGAACCGCGTAGGCTCTATCAGGCTGGAGTCGTACCGACCCGGAGCCCGACCGAACCGGGCCAGCACTGGTCGGACGCCCGATCGAAGGAGAAGCGTGACCGTGACGGACATCGTCGACGAGCTGCAGTGGCGCGGGCTGATCGCCCTTTCCACTGACGAGGACGCACTGCGCAAGGCGTTCGCGGACGGCCCGGTCACGTTCTATTGCGGCTTCGACCCGACGGCCCCCAGCCTGCACCTCGGCAACCTGGTGCAGATCCTCACCATGCGCCGCATCCAGCAGGCGGGGAACCTCCCGCTCGGGCTGGTCGGCGGCGCCACGGGCCTGATCGGCGACCCGAAGCCCACCGCCGAGCGCGTGCTCAACGACCCCGAGACGGTGGCCGGCTGGGTCGAGCGCCTGCGCGGCCAGATCTCGCGCTTCCTCGACTTCGAGGGCCCGTACGCGGCGCGCATGGTCAACAACCTGGACTGGACGTCCGGGATGTCGGCGATCAGCCTGCTGCGTGACGTGGGCAAGTACTTCCGGGTCAACAACATGATCGCCAAGGAGGCCGTCGCCCGACGGCTCAACTCCGACGCGGGCATCAGCTACACCGAGTTCAGCTACCAGATCCTCCAGGGCATGGACTACCTGGAGCTGAACCGCCGCTACGGCTGCGCCCTGCAGACCGGCGGCAGCGACCAGTGGGGCAACCTGACCGCCGGCACGGACCTGATCCGCAAGGCCGACGGCAAGTCCGTCCACGCGCTGGCCACGCCGCTGATCGTCAAGGCCGACGGCACCAAGTTCGGCAAGACGGAGTCCGGCACGGTCTGGCTCGACCCCGAGCTGACCACCCCGTACGCCTTCTACCAGTTCTGGCTGAACGCGGACGACCGGGACGTCCCCACCTTCCTGCGGATCTTCAGCTTCCGCTCGAAGGAGGAGGTCGAGGAGCTGGAGCGCGAGACCACCGAGCGCCCGGCCGCCCGCCTCGCCCAGCGCGCCCTCGCCGAGGAGCTCACCACGCTGGTGCACGGCGCGGAGCAGTACGAGCGCGCGGTCGCCGCGTCCAAGGCGCTGTTCGGCCAGGGCGACCTCGCCGACCTGGAGGCCCCGACCCTGGCGGCCGCCCTGGCCGAGGTCCCGAAGGCCGAGGTGTCCGAACTGCAGACGGTGGTCGACCTGCTGGTCGCCGTCGGGCTGTCGCCCAGCCGTTCGGCCGCCCGCCGGACGATCAAGGAGGGTGGTGCCTACCTCAACAACGTCAAGGTGACGGACGAGGAGGCGGTGCCGACCGAGGCCGACCTGCTGCACGGCCGCTGGCTGGTGCTGCGGCGCGGCAAGCGGAACCTGGCGGCGGCGGAGCTGGTCGCGGCCGGCTGACCGCCGCCGGCTGACCGCCGGTCGACGGCCGGGCCGGTGGAGGCTGCCGGTTGAGGCTTGGCTGAAAGCACACCTGCTCTGAGCTGCGGCTTCGAGCCCCGAGGGCCGGATCTGGACAGATCCGGCCCTCGACGTTTGACGATGTCGTCCAGGTGGCCTAGTGTTGAACGAGTCGCTGGAGCGGCCACCCCACTCAGCAAGACCCACTCCCACTCTGATTCCCATGAAAATGGGTTCGTCGGCATTGCCGTCTACGGGTGAGTGTGAATTTCGAGTGACACTCGGAATGCGGTAATGTGGTGGACGTCGCGAAAAGCGGACCCGGCCAGTTCGGGAAATCGGATGAATGAAACTCCGGAAAACGGAGCGGAAAACATCTGATAAGCTGGAAACACGAAAGAACGAAGCCCGGAGGGTCCGCTGGAAGGCGGTCCGAAGGAAGCGTCCGTTCCTTGAGAACTCAACAGCGTGCCAAAAGTCAACGCCAGATATGTTGACATCCCCGGCCTCAGGGTTTCCTGGGGTTGGAGATTCCTTTTGAAACAAACACTAGCGAGGACGCAGTGCGCGGGGCCGCCCTATTCCGGTGGTTGCCGTGCCGCTCAACGCGGGTGTCGACCCGATTACGGGTAAACATTCACGGAGAGTTTGATCCTGGCTCAGGACGAACGCTGGCGGCGTGCTTAACACATGCAAGTCGAACGGTGAAGCCCTTCGGGGTGGA
>NZ_JBHUAL010000003.1:0-50737 GCF_042789775.1 Kitasatospora sp. NPDC056800
AGCAAGCCCCGAGGGGCCTGACGTGCGCGATACTGGGATTGAACCAGTGACCCCTACCGTGTCAAGGTAGTGCTCTCCCGCTGAGCTAATCGCGCCTGGTGCGGCGGTGTTGCAGCAGGCCCCGGAAGGCCCGTTACTGTGCGCGATACTGGGATTGAACCAGTGACCCCTACCGTGTCAAGGTAGTGCTCTCCCGCTGAGCTAATCGCGCCTGATGTGGCGGTCCTGCAGCAAGCCCCGAGGGGCCTGACGTGCGCGATACTGGGATTGAACCAGTGACCCCTACCGTGTCAAGGTAGTGCTCTCCCGCTGAGCTAATCGCGCGGGGAGGCCTCCCGGAAGAACCGGGAGGACCTCTTGGAGGTGGAGACGGGATTTGAACCCGTGTACACGGCTTTGCAGGCCGTTGCCTCGCCTCTCGGCCACTCCACCAGGCAACACATGAAGAACGATCTTACACTGTTCTCCATCGAGCGGACGACGAGATTCGAACTCGCGACCCTCACCTTGGCAAGGTGATGCTCTACCAACTGAGCCACGTCCGCCTGTCTCCCGGGGGGCTTCACCGTTTTTCTTCGGCTGCGCTCCCTGGCGACGTGTTGAACTCTAGCGGATTCCCGGGCCAGCTAAAAATCCGTTCCCGCAGCATGCCGAGGGGATGGCCGGCGAGTGCCGTCCCGTCAGCCCTCCCGGCCGACCACCGGCCACCACCTGCGCCGCTCCCGGACGATCATCCGCAGGCCACCCAGCGCACACCCGCACGACGCACGCGACTGCTCGTACGCGGGGGCGCGAGCCGGGCCGGGCCCACGCCCCCCGACCTACACTTCAGGCACCGCCCCCCAGCACCACCGCGCAGGAGAACCGTGTCCGGCCACCCCGCCCCCCGCACCCCGCTCGCCCGCTTCGGCGGCCGCCTCGCCACCGGACTGCGCGACGTCACCTCGGACCCGGCCGCCCTGGACTCCGCCGGCTACTGGGCCGTCGCCTACGACTTCGAGGGCCGCCTCACCTGCGCCCGCTTCGACGAGGTCCGCCCCGCCCCCGCCCCGCCCTCCGGCGCCGGCTGGCGCGGACCGGAGGCCGGCGGCTGGCACAGCTCCCTCGACCGCGCCGCCTACACCGCGGGCGTCCGCCGCATCCGCGAGCACATAGCCGCCGGCGAGGTCTACCAGGCCAACCTCTGCCGGGTGCTCTCCGCACCACTGCCCGACCCGGACCGCAGCGACGTCGACGCCCTCACCGGCCTCCTCGCCCACGGCAACCCCGCCCCCTACGCCGGCACCATCCGCCTGCCCGACCACGGCGTCGAGATCGCCACCGCCTCGCCCGAGCTCTACCTGCGCCGCACCGGCCGCACCGTCTCCTCCGGCCCGATCAAGGGCACCGGCCGCACCGAGGACGACCTCCTCGACAAGGACCACGCCGAGAACGTGATGATCGTCGACCTGGTCCGCAACGACCTCGGCCGGGTCTGCGGGACCGGCACCGTCACCGTCCCCGACCTCTGCGCCGTCGAGAAGCACCCCGGCCTGGTCCACCTCGTCTCCACCGTCGAGGGCACCCTGCGCGAGGGCGCCGGCTGGCCCGAACTCCTCGCCGCCACCTTCCCGCCCGGCTCCGTCACCGGCGCCCCCAAGTCCAGCGCCCTGCGGATCATCGACGCCCTGGAGACCGCCCCCCGCGGCCCGTACTGCGGCGCCGTCGGCTGGGTCGACGCCGACCGCGGCGAGGCCGAACTCGCCGTCGGCATCCGCACCTTCTGGATCGACCGGACGGACCCCGCCGCACCCGTCCTGCGCTTCGGCACCGGCGCCGGCATCACCTGGGGCTCCGACCCCGAACGCGAATGGGCCGAAACCGAACTGAAGGCAGCCCGCCTGGTCGCGATAGCGTCGGGCGGCGAACCCGGTGGCGAGTCCGGCAGCGGATCCGACCCGACCGGGGCCTAAGCCCCCACCGCCTAGGAGCAGCACCCGATGCACAACCGCACCACGAGCTGGGTCAACGGGGCCCTCGTCGACTCCGCCGACGCGACCGTCTCGGTCCTCGACCACGGCCTCACCACCGGCGACGGCGTCTTCGAGACCCTGAAGACGGTCGACGGCCGGGCCTTCGCGGTCACCCGCCACCTCGACCGGCTCACCCGCTCCGCCCGCGGCCTCGGCCTGGCCGACCCCGACCACGACCTGGTCCGCGAGGCCTGCGACCAGGTCCTCGCCGCCAACCCCGCACCGCTCGGCCGGCTGCGCATCACCTACACCGGCGGCAACGGCCCGCTCAGCTCCGAGCGCGGCACCACCGGCCCCACCCTGGTCGTCGCCCTCAGCGCGATCGGCCACCGCCCCGACGAGACCGCCGTCGCCGTCGTCCCCTGGCGCCGCAACGAGCACAGCGCCGTCGCCGGCCTCAAGACCACCTCGTACGCCGAGAACGTCGTCGCCCTGGCCGCCGCCCACCGCGCCGGCGCCTCCGAGGCCCTGTTCGCCAACACCGCCGGCCTGCTCTGCGAGGGCACCGGCTCCAACGTCTTCGTGGTCCTCGGCGGCCGCCTGCTCACCCCCGCCCTCGCCTCCGGCTGCCTGGCCGGCATCACCCGGCGGCTCGTCATCGACTGGTGCGGCGCCGAGGAGGCCGACCTCCCGCTCACCGCCCTCCAGGACGCCGAGGAGGTCTTCCTGACCTCCACCACCCGCGACGTCCAGGCCGTCACCCGGGTCGACGACCGCGAACTGCCCGGCATCGGCCCCGTCACCGCCAAGGCCATGGCCGTCTTCGCCGAGCGCAGCGGCGACGACCTCGACCCGTGATCCCCGGCCGGGGAGCAGGCCGACCGCGTGGATAACCTCCCCCGCAACGGGAAGGGACCACCACATGACCACCACGCTGCGCCCCGAGGGCCCGGAGACACCCACCGCGGCCGGCGGCCGCACCAGACGCTGGCTGATCCTCTCGAACGGCCGCCCGGTCGGCGCGGTGCGCACCACCGCCGACCCGCAGGGCGGTCAACTCTTCGGGAGAATATCCGAGTTGGAAGTCACCGAGGGCCGGGGCCGGGGCCGCGGCACCTTCGGCGGGCTGGCCGCCGAGGAGGTGCTGCGCACCTGGGGCTGCACCCGGGTCGACGTCGCCGTCCCGGAGTCGGCCGCGGCGGCCCGGGGGCTCGCCGCGACCCTCGGCTACACCGAGCGGGCCCTGGCCATGTCCAAGCCGCTGGTCGACGCCCCCGAGCTGCCCGTCGGGCTGAGCGCGCGCCCCTTCGACGACCCGGCCGAACTCCGGGCCTGGTACGAGGAGTCCGCGGACGACTACGTCCGCATGATGGTCGGTTCCGGACTCACCGAGGAACAGGCCCGCGCCCGCATGGCCGCCGGGCCGCAGAGCCCGCCCCCGCCGGACCCGGAGGCCCCCGGCATGGTCGTGCGCCGCCTGTACGGCGCCGACGGCGGGGAGGGCCCGTACGGCCTGCTCTGGCTGCAGCCGCGCCTGCGCGACCAGCCGGACGGCGAACCGCTCGCCTGGGTGATGAAGGTCGAGGTGTCCCCGGCCCATCAGGGCCAGGGACACGGACGCACGCTGATGCTGCTCGCCGAACGCGAGTGCCTGGCCGCCGGGGTGCGGCACCTCGGCCTCAACGTCTTCGCCGGCAACGAGGTCGCCATCCGGCTCTACACCTCGCTCGGCTACCGGGTCACCGAGCGCGTCTACGGCAAGCAGCTGTGACCGGGCGTGCGGTCAGGAGGACTTCGCCGCCTCGAGGACGGCCACGATCCGCTCGCGCAGCCCGTCCTGGCTCTGCCCGCCGTCGAGGCGCTTCCCGCCGATCACGTACGTCGGCGTGCCCGTGACCCCGATCGCCTTGCCCTCGGCCTGGTCGGCGTCGACGGTCAGCATGTGCCGGCCGTCGACCAGCGCGGTGTCGACCTCCTCGACGTCGGCCCCGACCTCCCGGGCCACCTCCAGCAGCACCTGCTGCCCGCGCGCGTCCAGCTCCGCGGTGCGGGCCAGCAGGGCCTCCACGAAGGGCCAGCCCAGCCCCTGCGCGAACGCCTCCTCGGCCGCCTCCGCGGCGGCGTAGGCGTGCTTGTGCTTCTCCAGCGGGAAGTGCCGCACCTCCAGCGGCAGCGCGTCGCCGTACTGTGCGCGCAGCGCCCGTACGTCGTCCAGCGCGGTGTGGCAGTCCGGGCACTGGAGGTCGCACCAGAACTCGAGGCGGGGGAGGGAACCATCGATCATTCCCTCAGTGTTCCACTAGTGGGCGCCCGCTCCGGCCGGAGGTGCGCCCGAGGGCGGACCGAGAGGAAGGCACCGATGACCAGGACGACCGGACACGAAGGAGCGGTTTCGTGCTGAGCGCGGCGATCAGCTTCATCCTCACGGCGGGCGGAGTGGCCTTCGCGGGGCTGCGGGCCTACCGGCGGCGCTTCCTGTCGGCGACCCGCTGGTTCGCGGTGGCGCTGCTGCCCGCCGGGCTCTACCTCACCGGCCTGTTCCCGCTGGCGAGCACGGTCGCCCGGGAGTTCGCGGACTGGGCGACCAGGCTGGTCTTCGACCCACGGGTCTGGACCGGCATCGCCCTGCTCGGCGTCTCCGCGGTCCTGCTGGTCACCACCCGCTGGGTGGGCCGCCGGGGCGGTACGGCGGTGGAGAGCACCCCGGAGCGCCCGGCCGCGGCCGGCCCGGCGCCCGAGCGCCCGGCGGTGGCGGCGCCGGCCCCCAAGGCCGCGAAGAAGCCGGCCGCGGGCAAGCGGGAGGACGGCCTCGGCGACTTCGCCGACATCGAGGAGATCCTCCGCAAGCGCGGGATCTGAGCGGGACGGGTGGATCCGGCGGACCGGGCGGACCCGGGCGGTCAGGCGGAGGGAACGGCCTCCGCCGACCGCTGCCGCGCCCGGTAGGCGGCGACGTGCAGCCGGTTGCCGCAGGTACGGCTGTCGCAGTAGCGCCGCGAACGGTTCCGGGAGAGGTCCACGAAGACCCGCGCGCAGTCCGGCGCCTCGCAGCGGCGCAGCCGCTCCCGCTCGCCCGCCATGAGGATGAAGGCCAGCGCCATGCCCAGCTCGGCCGCCAGGTGGTCGCCGAGCGCGGCGTGCGGCGCGAAGTAGTGGATGTGCCAGTCGTGGCCGTCGTGGTTGGTCAGCCGGGGCGTCGTCCCGGCGGCCGCGACCATCGAGTTGACCAGCTCGGCGGCCTCCGCGGTGGACTCCGTCGCGAACACCTCGCGCAGCCGGGTGCGCAGCTCGTGCACCCGCCGCAGGTCGTCCTCGGTCAGCGAGTCGATCTCGCTGATCTCCTGGCGGACCACGAAGGCGTCCAGTGCGGCGACGTCCGGCAGCCGCTCGGCGCCGCACACCTCGGGCGCGGTGTTGAGCAGCTCCACGAGGAGGCTCAGCGCGCACTCGGTGTCATGGGTGATCAGCACGTTGGGGGCTCCTCGCGCAGGGGGACTCCGATACCCCGCGTCCGCGGTTACCCCAGACCATACCGGGCCTCGTACCGGTAGGGCGGTGCCTTCTTTCGAAGATGTGTGCGCAGTCCGGCAAGGCGTCCGAAACCGGACACCGCCCGGGCCGGACGGCCCCCGGGGCACCGTCCGTAGGGCCGCCGGAAGACGTCGGCGCCCGGCACCGAGGCCGGCCACCCGTGAGGATGACCGGCCTCGGTGCCGGGCGCCTGCGGTGCTGGGGCCCGCTCCAGGGGAGCGGGACCGCCTCACCGGCCCCGAGACCGCGTCGTGCGCGGCTGAGTCCGCTGCCGTGCCCCCGAGTAGGACGGCTGCGATGGCGGCAGGCGGTATGGCCCCGCCGACAGCGGGGCGTGACCGCCCTCCGGACGGGGTCAGCTTTCGGCGAGGATGTGGGACAGCTCCCGGTCGAGGTCGAAGTGACGGTGTTCGGTGCCGGGGGGCACCGCGGCGTCCGTCCGCTTGAGGAACGACTCAAGCGCTCGGGCCGGGGCCTCCAGCAGGGCTTCTCCTTCCGGAGAGCTCAGTGCGATGCAGACCACCCCTTGCCCGTGACTACGGGACGGCCACACCCGGACGTCGCCGGTACCGGTGGGTCGGTGCAGCCCCTCCGCGAGGAGATCTCGGGCGAACACCCACTCCACGGTCTCGTCGGCGCCCGTGTGGAACGTGGCGTGCACGGCGTAGGGGTCGGCGGTGTCATAGCGCAGGCCCGCGGGGACGGGCAGTGAGGACTCGCTGGACACGATGAGGCGCAGGTGCAGCTCGCAGCTGACCGTGGTGTTCATAAGCGCCATGGCCTTTCGCTCAGTGTGCGCTCGGGGAATCGCACGTCGGCGAACGGACCATCCCACCCCCAAGACCGATGTAAACCCCTCTGTCCCGATTCGGGCGCGAGTCGTACCCCTTACGGCGCATTGCGGAATCGCCCCGCAGCGGCCGGGCCGGGCATTACCCGGGCGCTACTTGGTTAGTTTCCTGGCATGACTGTGCGAAACGACAAGAGGCGCGGGAACACGGGAACGGGTGAAGCAGCTGTGGCGGTTGACGCAGTCGTCGACGGCGGACGGGCGACCGGTTGACGGGCCCCGGCCGGCGTCCGCCGCACCCGGTCCGGCGGGTGGTGATCTCCCTGGCCGGCCCCGCGGGGTGCGCTCGGACCGGTCGCGCCGCCGCCCGGCTGGTGATCTTCCTGGGTGCGGGGGCCCGACCGACCGGGCCCGGCCCCGCACCGGATCCGCCGCGAGGTCACGGAGGCCGCCCGGCGGGCCGTGACCCGCGGGTGCGCCACCGCGAACCGGGGCGGCCGGACGGGAGCCCAGGGGGCGACCGGGAGCGGGGTCGCGGGCGGGGAGGGTGGTCGGAGCACCCTCCGGGATGCGGTAATGTTTTCTCTGCACCCGGGCGATTAGCTCAGCGGGAGAGCACTTCGTTCACACCGAAGGGGTCACTGGTTCGATCCCAGTATCGCCCACCGGAATGCACAGTGATACGTGAGGCCCAGCCGATTATCGGCTGGGCCTCACGTGTATTTCCGGAATCCGCCCGAAGAGCCGTCGGTAATCGCCTGAGGCACAGTCATCTTCCGCGTGGGGCGCGAGTTCTGCGGAGGTGTCGGCAGTACCCGGAACGGGCGAGTTGTACGACCGGCCCCGAATGGTGCTACAGTTCTTCTCGTTGCCCGGGCGATTAGCTCAGCGGGAGAGCACTTCGTTCACACCGAAGGGGTCACTGGTTCGATCCCAGTATCGCCCACCCGGACAGCACGCAGGCCCTGACCAGGAAACAGGTCAGGGCCTGCGGCGCGTTCAGGCCCGGGATACCGGGGCCGCCCGTCTACGCCGCCGCCTCGCAGCCGTGCTCCGGCTCCAGCCGGCGCCCGCAGCCGCACCGGGCCGGCCGCAGCGGCCAGGACAGGTCCACCCGCTCCGCCTTCCCCGAGCGGTCGAACCAGTTCTGCAGCCCCCGCGCCTGCGCCGCGTGCCAGACCGCCTGCCGCAGGTGCAGCTCCGCCGCCGACAGCCCGCCCAGCGCCGCCGGGTAGCGGGCGCCGATCCGCCGGGTCAGCGCCAGCGCCGCCGCCGCGTCCGCCGCCGCGTCGTGCGCCCCGGCCAACTCCACGCCGTAGTGGGCGCACAGGTCGGTCAGCGTCCGGCGGCCCTTGCGGTAGCGGTCCACGTGCTTGTCCAGCACCCGCGGGTCCAGCACCACCAACCCGGCCGCCGCCGGCCCCCCGGCCAGCGTCAGCCCGTGATGACGGCGCAGCTCCCGGTCCAGCAGCGTCAGGTCGTAGGGCGCGTTCATCACCACCACCGGATGCCCGGCCAGCGCCTCGGCCGCCAGCGCGTGGGCGACCTCCGCCACCACCGCGCGGGCCGGACGCCCGTGGGCGCGCACCCGCTCGTCGGTGATGCCGTGCACCGCGCGGGCGCCGTCCGGGATCGGAACCCCCGGATCGGCGAGCCAGGTGGTGGTCCGCGCCGGTGCGCCCGGCGCGAGCTGGACGACCAGGGCGGCGGAGACGATCCGGTCGTTCTCCACGTCCACGCCGGTCGTCTCGGTGTCGAAGGAGGCGAGCGGGCCGGTGTACCAGTGCTGCTGCATGACTGCCCCTCAGACGAGCGTTGCGCCCGGTTGATACCCGGTTCTGACGCCCCTTCAACCCGTTTGGCCCAAGCCCGACCGGGGATCCTGCCCATGACTGTCCCGATCGAATCGACCGACCCGTCCGGACACCGGGACGGGCCCGAGCCGGGGGAGGCCACGGGGCGATGGCACTGACCCAGCCGCAGCCCGAGGAGGCGGCGGCCGCACCGCGGGGGAACCTCGCGGTCACCGCCTGCATGGAGACGTTGCAGGTCGGCTACCTGCACGCGGTCGCCGCCGCGGCCGGCTGCTCGCTCTCCCAGCCGTTCCCGGACAACGGCATCGACTGGCACGTCAGCCACGGCTCCCGGGCGCACGAGGTGGACGACGAGGTCACCGTCAAGATCCAGCTCAAGGCCACCCAGCAGGTCGCGCCCGACCCGGCCGGACCGTTCTTCAGCTTCACCCTGGACAACGACCACCTGCGCAAGCTCGCCCGGCCCCGGGTCGCCGTACCGCGGATCCTGGTCGTGATGCTGCTCCCGCGCCGGGTCGACCACTGGCTGCGGGCCCGCCCGGACGCCCTGGAACTGCGGCACTGCTGCTACTGGGTCAACCTGGCCGGCCACCCCGTCACCGGGCAGCGGCGCACCAACGTCCGGGTGCCCACCGACAAGGTCTTCGACGACCGCGCGCTCTGCGACATCATGGCCCGGATCGGCGCGGGCGGCAGCCCGTGACGGCCCGGCCGCGGCAGGGAGGAACCGGACCCATGACACCGCCGTACCCACCGGGCGAGCCGGCCCGGCCCCTGCCCGACCCGGCCGCCGTCGACCCCGCCGTGCTGGCCACCCTGCTCGCCCGGCACGGCTGGGTCCGCCGCGGCGGCCCGGCCGCCCGGTACGGACGCTGGACCCCGCCCGACGAGGAGCCCGGCACCAGCCTGCTCGTCCCGGCCGGGGACGGCTTCGACGACGCCGTCGAACTCCTCACCGACGCCGTCGCCGCGCTCTCCCGCGCCCGCACCCCCTCCGCCCGCTCGATCCTGCTCGCCCTCGCCGTCCCCGGCGACGAACTGCGCTGGCACCGCGAGCCGCCCGGGCCCGCCGGGACCGTCTCCTGGGACGAGGCCGAGCGGCTCAGAGGGGCGGCCCGAGGGATGCTCGCCGCAGGCGCCAAGGCCGCCCGCACCAGGGCCGGCTACTTCGGAGCCCGGCTGGACGGCCTCGCCGGGGACTACCTGGACCGCGTCCTGCTGGTCGAACAGGGCGCCGCCCTCACCGCGTACACCCCCGCCCCCGAGGGCCGCGCCGCCGTCACCACCCTGGTCCGGGCCCTGGAGGCGCTGCGCGACGCGGTCGACTACCGGCGGGTCAGCGGCGGGCCCGAGGCCTTCGGGAACGCCGTCCGGGCCGGGGTCAGCCGCGAGCTCGTCCGGTCCGTCGAGGACCTGGTGCGCGACGCCACGGCCGCCCGGCTCAGCGTCGCCTGGTCACCCGCCGCCGGGACACCGGGCGGCTTCGGCGACCGCCGGATCGACCTCGACTTCTCGCCCGGCGACCTGCCCGCCCTGGCGGAGGCCGCCGACCTGCTGGAACGGACCGAACCCGCCATCGCCGTCACCGTGCTCGGCGTGGTCACCCGCCTCAAGCGCGCCGACCCGGCCGGACCGGGCTCGGTACGGCTCCGGGTACTGACCGGCGCCGACGTCCGGGAGCTCAAGCTCCGCCTGCCCGACCCCGATTACCGGCTCGCCGCCGAGGCCCACCTCGCGGGCCTGCCCGTCCGGGTCTCCGGCCGGCTGGACCGGCACGACGGCTTCCGCCGGCTCGTCCGCCCGCACGGACTGGAGCTCCGCGGCTGGGAGGACGGGGACCGCGAGCGGCTGCTGAAGTCGCTCGGAGAGAAGACGGAAGAAGGGGGGGAAGGGGCGTAGGTGGACGGCAGGGGCGGCGCTCTCGGTACCATCGTCACGCGCAGCGCAGTGTTGCGTCCTCTGAAATCCAGCACGTCAGGAGAGACCGGTGACGGACGTCCGGGTAATCATCAGCCGCGAACCCGATCGGGAAGAGCGCGTGGTGACGACGGGCACCACGGCCGCCGAGCTCTTCGCCGACGACCGCTCGATCATCGCCGCCCGTGTCGGCGGCCAGCTCAAGGACCTCGCCTACGCCGTCCAGGACGGCGACGAGGTCGAGCCGGTCGAGATCGGCAGCAAGGACGGCCTCGACATCCTGCGCCACTCCACCGCGCACGTCATGGCCCAGGCCGTGCAGCAGCTCTACCCCGAGGCCAAGCTCGGCATCGGCCCGCCGGTCAAGGACGGCTTCTACTACGACTTCGACGTCGAGAAGCCCTTCCACCCCGATGACCTCAAGGCCATCGAGAAGCGCATGCAGGAGATCATCAAGCGCGGGCAGAAGTTCTCCCGCCGCGTGGTCACCGACGAGGCCGCCGCCGAGGAGCTGGCCGCCGAGCCGTACAAGCTGGAGCTGATCGGCCTCAAGGGCTCCGCCGCCACCGCCGGCGAGGGCGCCGACGTCGAGGTGGGCGCCGGCGAGCTCACCATCTACGACAACCTGGACGCCAAGACCGGCGAGCAGTGCTGGGGCGACCTCTGCCGCGGCCCGCACCTGCCCAGCACCCGCCACATCCCGGCGTTCAAGCTGATGCGCAACGCGGCCGCCTACTGGCGCGGCAGCGAGAAGAACCCGATGCTCCAGCGCATCTACGGGACCGCCTGGCCGACCAAGGACGAGCTCAAGGCCCACCTCGACTTCCTCGTCGAGGCCGAGAAGCGCGACCACCGCAAGCTCGGCAACGAGCTCGACCTCTTCTCCATCCCCGAGGAGATCGGCTCCGGCCTCGCCGTCTTCCACCCCAAGGGCGGCATCATCCGCCGGGCCATGGAGGACTACTCGCGCAAGCGGCACGAGGAGGAGGGCTACGAGTTCGTCTACACCCCGCACGCCACCAAGGGGAAGCTCTTCGAGAAGAGCGGCCACCTCGACTGGTACGCGGACGGTATGTACCCGCCCATGCAGCTCGACGAGGGCGTGGACTACTACCTCAAGCCGATGAACTGCCCGATGCACAACCTGATCTTCGACGCGCGCGGCCGCTCGTACCGTGAACTGCCGCTGCGCCTCTTCGAGTTCGGGACGGTGTACCGCTACGAGAAGTCCGGCGTCGTGCACGGCCTCACCCGGGCCCGCGGCTTCACGCAGGACGACGCGCACATCTACTGCACCCGCGAGCAGATGGCGGAGGAGCTCGACTCCACGCTGACCTTCGTGCTCAACCTGCTCCGCGACTACGGTCTGACCGACTTCTACCTGGAGCTGTCGACCAAGGACCCGGTCAAGTACGTCGGCAGCGACGAGACCTGGGAGGAGGCCACCGCCGTCCTGGCGAGCGTGGCCGAGAAGCAGGGCCTGCCGCTGGTGCCGGACCCGGGCGGCGCGGCCTTCTACGGCCCGAAGATCTCGGTGCAGGCACGGGACGCCATCGGCCGGACGTGGCAGATGTCGACAATTCAGTTGGATTTCAACCTCCCCGAGCGCTTCGACCTGGAGTACACGGCGGCGGACGGCTCGCGTCAACGGCCGGTCATGATCCACCGGGCGCTGTTCGGCAGCATCGAGCGGTTCTTCGCGGTGCTGCTGGAGCACTACGCCGGCGCCATGCCGCCGTGGCTGGCTCCCGTCACCGTGACCGGCATCCCGATCACCGACGAGCACGTGCCGTACCTGCTGGAGGTCGCGGCCGAGCTCAAGAAGCACGGGATCCGGGTCGAGGTCGACACCTCGGACGACCGCATGCAGAAGAAAATCCGCAACGCACAGAAGACCAAGACGCCGTTCATGCTGATCGCGGGCAACGACGATGTCGAGGCGGGTGCGGTGTCCTTCCGCTACCGCAACGGCGAGCAGAAGAACGGCGTGCCCCGTGACGAGGCCATCGCCGAGATCGTTGATGCTGTGGCGCGTCGTATCCAGGTGTGAGGTGGGCCCCGCCTGAGCGGGGGTGATCCGAAGATTCGGAACGCGCACCGGAGGAAGGTGCCGTAGGCCCCGCGTTCGCGGGGTTGCGCGGGGCAGGCTCTCGATGAGTCTGCCCCGCGCGGCTTTGCAAGCCCCGTCGGGCGAATATGCTGATCAGCATGACGACTGAGCCGGAACTTCAGCGGGGCGTCGGCGAGCCGGACGGCTTCCGCCGCTTGTGGACGCCTCATCGGATGGCGTACATCCAGGGTGAGAACAAGCCCACCGGCCCGGCTCCGGACGACGGTTGTCCGTTCTGCTCGATCCCGTCGCTGAGCGACGAGGAGGGGCTGGTCATCGCCCGGGGGAGTGCCGTGTTCGCGGTGCTGAACCTGTACCCGTACAACGGCGGGCACCTGATGGTGGTCCCGTACCGGCACGTCGCCGACTACACGGACCTGGACGAGGCCGAGACGGCCGAGCTGGCGGACTTCACCAAGAAGGCGATGACGGCGCTGCGGGCGGCCTCCGGGGCGCACGGGTTCAACATCGGGATGAACCAGGGCGCGGCGGCCGGGGCCGGGATCGCGGCGCACCTGCACCAGCACGTGGTGCCGCGCTGGGGCGGGGACACCAACTTCATGCCGGTGGTCGGCCACACCAAGGTGCTGCCGCAGCTGCTGGCGGACACCCGGAAGATGCTGGCCGAGGTCTGGCCGCAGGGCTGATCCACAGCACGAGCGCAAGAGGGCCCCACCGAAGAGATCCCGGTGGGGCCCTTCCGCGTTCCGCGGGTCAGCCGGCGTTGAAGGTGTCGACGTCGTACGGGCGGGGGCTCTGCGCCTCGGACTTGATGATCGAGGTGCGGTTCTTGAAGAAGCGGTCGGCGTCCAGGTCGTGCTCCTCCAGGAACTCCAGGGTGGCCGCGTGGACGGCGGCGAGCACCGGGACGGAGGCGTTCTGGGCGTTGTCGACCATGGAACGGTTCTCCCAGGCCCGGCCGGCCCAGATGTGCCGCAGCCCGAACGGCTCGGGCAGGCCGAGTCCGCCGCCGAGCCAGGTGAGCAGCC
The DNA here is from genome assembly GCF_042789775.1 of Kitasatospora sp. NPDC056800. Taxonomy (NCBI): domain Bacteria; kingdom Bacillati; phylum Actinomycetota; class Actinomycetes; order Kitasatosporales; family Streptomycetaceae; genus Kitasatospora; species Kitasatospora sp. NPDC056800. The sequence goes on from NZ_JBHUAL010000003.1 coordinate 13,104, forward strand.
CGGGCATCCGGTAGAACGGGGCGCGGACGGCCTGGCGGACGACCTCGTCGTTGTCGATCAGGGGGAGCTTGACGGTGCGCTCCTCCCAGAACTTCACGGTCTTGGCGACCGACTTCTCCTTGTCCTTGGGCTTGTCGAAGAAGACGCCCTTGACCGGGCCGAGCGCGTAGCCGGACACGGTGATGTTGAGGACGTTGGCGAGCAGGGTGACGGTGACGGTGAAGGTGAGGACCAGCTTGCCGTCGTGGGTGATGAACTGGGTGGCGAGGTAGTGCCGGGGGCCGCCGGAGAAGGTCTGCTTGTCGGCGACGCTCTGGACGGCGAAGTCGCGCATCCGGTCGCCGTCCATGTCGGCGTTGCCGGGGCGGCTGATCTCGTCGGCGCCCTCGCCGATGTCGAAGACGACCCACTGCTTGATGGCGACGTTGGGCATGCCGCTGTTGGCGACGTGGCTGACGCCGAGGCCCTTCAGGTGGGAGGAGATCCGGCGGATCAGGTCCCAGGGGTGGAAGGCGCGGAAGTCGACGTGGCCCTCGGCGGGGTGGAGGGTGTCGGCGAGGCGCCATTCGCCCCAGCGGCGGCCGGCGCCGAGGATGCCCTTGGGACCGGCGTAGTGGTGGATGTTGGTCTCCTGCTCGGCGTCCAGGCGGCCGAGCTTGTCGCGCAGGTCGGCGGCCTTCTTGTCGAGGTCGTCCCGGGGGACGGCCTTGGCGACGGTGGCGGCGACGGCGCTGCCCTCGACCAGGGCCTGCCAGCGGCTGCGCAGGTCCTTGGCGGAGCGCTCGACGATCCGGCGGGCGAGGTACCAGCCGATGACCGGCGCGAGCATGGTGACGCGCAGGTAGACGCCGATGAAGCCGGTGGCCGGCGGGCGCAGGGCGAGCAGGACGGCGAGGGCGGCGGCCGCGGCGAGCACGATGCCGCCGTAGACGGCCGCGTTCTTCGGGTTGTCCCGCTTGAGCCAGGCGCGGAGCTGGAAGGCGCCGAGCCAGACCAGGGTGCCGGGGAGGAAGAGCACGCCGGTGGCGATGGAGACGGTGCTGAGCTGCCGGTCGCGGGTGTTGCGCAGTTCCTCGGCGGCCAGGCAGTGCTCGACGACCTGGCGGGTGTCGACTCCGAAGGCCGGGACGAGGGGTTTGCGGGCGCCGCCCAGGGCGCGGGAGACCAGCGCCTTGCTGAAGGCCTCGCCGAGGTTGGGGCGGAAGAGCGCGAAGCGGCCCTTCTTCGCGGTGGCGTCGGTGACGGCGCCGACGAAGCCCTGGATCTCGCCGTCGCGGTAGGCGGTCGAGGAGAGTCCCTGGGTGATGGCGGTCTGCGGCCCGGTGTCGGTCCGGGGTATCTGCGCACCCGGGGTCATGTCGAGTGTGGTCACGGTGGCGTCCCCTCCTCCCCTTGTCAGCGGCAGGTTACCGTGCCGTGGCACCCCCGCGCGGATGATCGTCTGAAGTACCGTCACCGGAGGCCTGAGGGGCATGATGCCCAGCTTCGGGCGGGTCGATGCCCGCCGTGGGAGGGATGGGGGCGGTGGGGCAGGATGGGTGGTGGGAGTGACGAAAGGGGCGCGGCCGTGAAGGATCCGGTGCTGGTCTTCGACGGGGACTGTTCGTTCTGCTCGTCCTGCGTGCGCTGGGCGGAGCGGTACCTGCGGCAGACGCTGGCCTCGGGGGGCTGGGAGGCGGTGCCGTTCCAGTTCGCGGACCTGGCGGGGCTGGACGGGCGTGCGGGCGGGCGGGGCGAGGTGTCGGCGGAGCGGGCGGAGCGCGAGGTGCTCTGGGTGACGCCGACCGGCCGGGTGTACGGGGGCGCGCAGGGGGTTGCGCGGCTGCTGATGCGCTCCGGCGGGGCGTGGGCATATCTGGGCGCGGTGTTGACGGCGGCGCCGGTGCGGCCGTTGGCGGGGGTGGTCTACCGCTGGGTGGCGCGCAACCGGCACCGGATGCCGGGGGGTACGGCGGCGTGCGCGCTGCCGGCCCGGAAGCCCGTCCGGCCGTAGACCCGTCCGGCCGTGGTCGGGCGCGGGGCCGCTCAGTCGGTGTAGCGCTCGGCCAGGGCGGCGGGCATCGGCTCGTGGCGCAGGTAGGCGCGGGAGAACTCGGCGGTGCCGTGGGTGAGCGAGCGCAGGTCGACCGGGTAGCGGACGAGTTCGAGTTCGGGGACCTCGGCGCGCAGCAGGGTGAGGCCGGTGCCGCCGGTCTCGCTGCCGAGGACGCGGCCGCGGCGGGCGGAGAGGTCGCCGAGGACGGCGCCGAGGTAGTCGTCGGGGAGCAGGACGCTGACGGCGGCGACGGGTTCGAGCAGGCGGATGACGGCGTGCTCGGCGGCGTCGCGCAGGGCGAGGGCGGCGGCGTTCTGGAAGGACGCGTCGGAGGAGTCGACGGAGTGCGCCTTGCCGTCGGTGAGGGTGACCCGGACGTCGACGAGCGGGTGGCCGGTGGCGACGCCCTTGGCGAGCTGGGCGCGGACGCCCTTCTCGACGGAGGGGATGAAGTGCTTGGGGACGGCGCCGCCGACGACGTGCTCCTGGAACTCGAAGCCGGAGCCGGCCGGGAGCGGTTCGACCTCCAGGTCGCAGATGGCGTACTGGCCGTGGCCGCCGGACTGCTTGACCAGGCGGCCGTGGCCGGCGGCGGCGGTGCCGAAGGTCTCGCGCAGGGCGACCTTGGGCTCGACGGTGTCGACGTGGACGCCGTGGCGGGTGCGGAGGCGGTCGAGGACGACCTCGGCGTGGGCCTCGCCGGTGCACCAGAGGAGGAGCTGGTGGGTGTCGGGGTTCTGTTCGAGGCGTAGGGCCGGGTCCTCGGCGGTGAGGCGGGCGAGGGCCTGGGAGAGCTTGTCGTCGTCGGCCTTGCTGTGGGCTTCGACGGCGATCGGCAGGAGCGGTTCCGGGAGGTTCCAGCCGTCGAGTTCGACGGGGTGGCCCGGGTCGTGGACGGTGTCTCCGGCGCGGGCGGTGGTGAGTTTGGCGGCGCAGACGAGGTCGCCGGCGACGGCGTGCGGGACGGGGCGCTGGAGTTTGCCGAAGGGGCTGGTGAGGGCGGTGACGCGTTCGTCGCCGTTCTGGTCGGCGGTGTGGGCGGTGCCGGTGAGGTGGATCCGGGTGTCGGGGCGCAGGGTGCCGGCGTAGAGGCGCAGCAGGCTGATCCGGCCGACGTAGGCGTCGCCGGTGACGCGGACGACCTGGGCGGCGAGCGGGGCGTCGGGGTCGCAGGCGGGGGCGGGGCGGGTGCGTTCGGTGGGGTCGGGGAAGGTGTGGGCGATGAGGTCGAGGAGTTCGGCGGCGCCGAGGCCGTTCTCGCTGGTGGGGACGGCGGGGTGGAGGGTGCAGGAGAGGACTTCGCGGCGCAGGCCGGCTTCGAGGGAGTCGGTGTCGAGGGGGTCGCCGGAGAGGTAGCGCTCCATGAGGGTGTCGTCCTGGCCGGAGATGGCCTCGACGAGGCTGTCGTGGGCGGGGGTGGTGTCGGGGAGGGGGTCGGTGTCGCCGTAGGTGTCGCCGGTGAGGAGGTCGACGCTGCCGTCGGGGTGTCCGTCGTGGAGGACGGGCAGGAAGAGCGGGCGGAGGGTGTCCGGGCCGAGGTCGAAGGCGTCGTGGCAGGCGGTGAGGATGTCGTCGAAGCCGGTGTGGGCGAGGTCGAGTTTGGCGACGGCGATGGCGCGGGGGATGCCTTCGGCGGCGCATTCGCGCCACAGGGCGCGGGTGGGGGCGGTGACCGGGTCGGTGGCGGAGACGACGAAGACGGCGGCGTCGGCGGCGTGCAGGGCGGCGCGCAGGTCGGCGGTGAAGTCGGGGTGGCCGGGCGGGTCGATCAGGTTGATCTTGACGCCCTTCCAATCGAGGGGGAGGAGCGCGAGCTGGACGGAGCGCTGCTGCTGGTGCTCGATGTCCTCGTGGTCGGAGACGGTGGTGCCGTCGGTGACGCGGCCGGCCCGGCCGGTGGCGCCGGAGGCGAGGGCGAGGGATTCGGCGAGGGTGGTCTTGCCCACACCGCTGGGGCCGATGAGGACGACGTTGCGCAGGTCCTTCGGGCCGTTGACGGGGGGTGCCTGGCCGGCTCGTGCCGTGCTGCGGTCGGGCATCGGGGTCTCCTCCCGTGGCGCCGAGGCTGTCTTTGGCAGTCTAGGGTCGGGTTCTGCGGGGCGCGTGTCGTAGGGGCCGGTCGGTGACGGTCCGTGTGTGGGTGGTGGCGGGGGCGCCGACCCGGCGGTGCGTGCGCCGGAGCGTGTCTCCGGCGTGGCTACGATGGGTGGGCCGGACGGGCTGATCCGCCCGGCCGTCTGCCGCGCGTTCCGCGCCAGGCGGTATCTGGGAGATCGGAGCGGCTGGGAAGGCCATGCTCAACAAATACGCGCGTGCCTTCTTCACACGTGTCCTGACCCCGTTCGCCGCGTTCCTGATCCGCCTCGGTGTGAGTCCGGACGCCGTGACGCTGATCGGTACCGCCGGTTCGGTGGCCGGTGCGCTGGTGTTCTTCCCGCGTGGGGAGTTCTTCTGGGGCACCATCACGATCACGCTGTTCATCTTCTCGGACCTGGTCGACGGGAACATGGCCCGCCAGTTGGGCCGGACCTCGAAGTGGGGGGCGTTCCTCGACTCCACCCTGGACCGGGTCGCGGACGCGGCGATCTTCGGTGGTCTGGCGATGTGGTACGCGGGCAAGGGTGACGACAACCTGCTCTGCGCGGTGGCGATCTTCTGCCTGGCGAGCGGTCTGGTGGTGTCGTACACGAAGGCGCGGGCGGAGAGCCAGGGCCTGCCGTGCGACGTGTCGGGGCTGGTGGAGCGGGCCGAGCGGCTGGTGGCCAGCCTGGTGGCGGCCGGGGTCGCGGGTCTGCACACGTTCGGTGTGCCGTACGTGGAGTGGCTGCTGCCGGTGGCGCTGTGGCTGGTGGCGGCGGGCAGCCTGGTGACGGTGTTCCAGCGCATGCTGACCGTGCGCCGGGAGGCGTTCGAGGCCGACCGAGCGGCGGCCGGGAGCTGATGGGGGGCGTCCTGCGGTGACGGACCGACTGGTGTACTGGGCGTACGCGCTGGGGTGGGGGCTGCTGAAGCACCTGCCGGAGCGGGTGGCCGCGGGGCTGTTCGACCGGCTGGCGGACTACGCGTGGCGCAAGCGCGGCAAGCGGGTGCTCCAGTTGGAGGCGAATCTGCGCCGGGTCCGTCCGGGGTTGGACGAGGCCGCGATGCGGGAGCTGTCGCGGGCCGGGATGCGCTCGTACCTGCGGTACTGGATGGAGTCGTTCCGGCTGCCGGTGTGGAGCCGGGAGCGGGTGGCCCGGGATGTCCAGGTGGACGGCTTCGAGCACCTGCGGGAGACGCTGGAGGCCGGTCGGGGCGCGGTGATAGCGCTGCCGCACATGGGCAACTGGGACCTCGCGGGGACCTGGGTGGCGCAGCAGGGCTACCCGTTCACCACGGTCGCGGAGCGGTTGAAGCCGGAGCGGCTGTTCGACCGGTTCGTGGAGTTCCGGGAGGGCCAGGGCATGGAGGTCCTGGCGCTGACCGGCGGTTCGGTGAACGTGATCGGGACGTTGGCGCGGCGGCTGCGCGAGGGCCGGCTGGTCTGCCTGGTGGGGGACCGGGACCTGTCGGAGGCGGGTATCGGGGTGACGTTCTTCGGTGAGGAGACCCGGATGCCGGCCGGTCCGGCGGCGCTGTGCCAGCGGACCGGGGCGGCGCTGATGCCGGTGACGCTCTGGTACGACGGTCCGGTGCTGCGGGGCCGGATCCACCCGGAGGTGCCGGTGCCCGAGGAGGGCGACCGCAAGGAGCGCACCCGGGCGATGACCCAGGCGATGGCGGGGGTGTGGGAGCGGGGCATCCGCGAGCACCCGCAGGACTGGCACATGCTGCAGAGGTTCTGGCTCGCCGACCTTCCGGTCCGTGAGACGGTGAAGGCGGCGCCCGCGGAGGGGGCCCCGGAGCCGGTGGCCGAGGCCTCCGGGTCCTGATCCGTTCCGCCGTCCCGCCCGCACGACCGTCCGAAGGAGCTTGAGGAACCCGTGAAGATCGGCATCGTCTGCCCGTACGACTGGGACGTCCCCGGTGGGGTGCAGTTCCACATCCGGGACCTGGCCGAGCACCTGATCGGCCTGGGGCACGAGGTGTCGGTGCTGGCGCCGGCCGAGGACGACGAGGCGCTGCCGCCGTACGTGGTCCCGGCCGGGCGGGCGGTGGCGGTGCCGTACAACGGGTCGGTGGCGCGGCTGAGCTTCGGCATCCTGTCGGCGGCGCGGGTGCGGCGGTGGCTGCACGACGGCCGCTTCGACATCCTGCACGTGCACGAGCCGGCCGCGCCGAGCCTGTCGATGCTGGCCGCCTGGTCGGCGACCGGGCCGATGGTGGGGACGTTCCACACCTCCAACCCGCGGTCCCGGATGATGATCGCGGCCTCGCCGATCCTCCAGCCGGGGCTGGAGAAGATCCGGGCCCGGATCGCGGTGTCGGAGTACGCCCGGCGCACCCTGGTGGAGCACCTGGGCGGGGACGCGGTGGTGATCCCCAACGGCGTGGACGTGGGCTTCTTCGCGGAGGCCGAGCCGGACGAGCGCTGGACGGGCGGTGCGGCGAAGGGGGAGCCGGGCACGATCGGCTTCATCGGCCGGATCAACGAGCCGCGCAAGGGCCTGCCGACGCTGCTGGCGGCGCTGCCGAGGATCCTGGCGGAGCGGCCGGGGGTGCGGCTGCTGGTGGCGGGCAAGGGCGACGAGGAGGAGGCGGTCGCGGGCCTGGCGCCGGAGGTGCGCCGGCAGGTGGAGTTCCTCGGCATGGTGAGCGACCGGGACAAGGCCCGGCTGCTGCGCAGCGTGGACCTGTACGTGGCGCCGAACACCGGGGGCGAGAGCTTCGGGATCATCCTGGTCGAGGCGATGTCCGCGGGTGCGCCGGTGCTGGCGAGCGACCTGGACGCGTTCAAGCAGGTGCTGGACGGCGGGGACGCGGGCGAGCTGTTCCCGGTGGAGGACGCGGACGCGCTGGCCCGTACGGCGCTGCGGCTGCTGGGTGATCCGGCGCGGCTGGAGGAGCTGCGGGAGGCGGCTTCGCGGCACGTGCGGCGGTTCGACTGGTCGACGGTCGGCGCGGACATCCTGGCGGTGTACGAGACGGTGACGGCGGGCCAGGCGGCGGTGGTCGAGGAGGACGTGCGCAGTGGTCGGCGCGGCCGGTTCGGGCTGGCCCGGGACTGATCCCCGGGGTCGGTGGGGTTAGGGTCGGGCGTCCGTACCACTGCGATCCACGGGGGCGACGATGCCGCAGATCTCCGTCGACTACTCGGCCGACCTGGCCGGAACCTTCGACCGCCGGGGCCTCGGCCTGGCGATCAACCGGCTGGCCGAGGCGACGATCGACGCGAAGCCGGAGTCCTGCAAGACGGTGTTCCGGCAGAGCGAGCTGCTGGTGGTCGGGACCAGCGGGGCGGCCGGGGACACCCAGGTGTTCGTGGAGTTCCAGATCTTCCCGGGCCGTTCGCCGGAGGCGAAGGCGGCGCTGAGCGAGGGCGTGCTGGCGCTGCTGGCGCGGTTCGTCCGGCCGAGGCCGGGCACCCGGCTGTTCACGGCGGTGAACATCGCGGACATCGACCGGGAGAGCTACCGGAACGCGACCGCCCGGGGCTGAACCGGTGACACCGGGTAACGTAGCGGCCCGTGACTACCTGGATCTGGGCCGGCGTGGCCGTGGTGCTGTTCGGCATGTACCTGAGTTGGACGGCCGGTCGGTTGGACCGGCTGCACGCCCGGATCGACGCGGCGCGGGCGGCGCTGGACGCGCAGCTGGTGCGCCGGGCCTCGGTGGCGATGGAGCTGGCGACGTCCTCGCTGCTGGATCCGGCGGCCTCGCTGCTGCTGCTGGACGCGGCGCACGCGGCCCGGCAGGCCGATGACGAGCAGCGCGAGGTGGCGGAGAGCCAGTTGAGCCTGGCGCTGCGGGCGGTGTTCGAGGAGCCGGAGCAGATGGCGGCGCTGGTGGCGGAGCCGGGTGGCGAGGACGCGGTTCGTGAGCTGACGGCCGCGGTGCGGCGGGTGCCGATGGCCCGCCGGTTCCACAACGACGCGGTGCGGGCGGCGCGGGCGGTGCGCGAGCACCGGCTGGTGCGGTACTTCCGGTTGGCGGGGAAGGCGCCGTTCCCGTTGGCGTTCGAGATGGACGATGCACCGCCGCCCGCTCTCACGCCCGAAGGGGCGCCTGCTTAAGGTGTCCCCCGGATACGGCCCGTTTGTCGTGTCCCGTCGTCCTGGCTGGACTTGGTGGCGCATGAGTGGGCCATCCGGTCTGCCTACCATAGGGCGATAGCACTGATTCATCTTCGAGTGAGGTCTCACGTGTCCACGACCCCCACCACCGCAGACCAGCCGCAGATCGGCACCGCCCGGGTCAAGCGCGGCATGGCCGAGCAGCTCAAGGGCGGTGTGATCATGGACGTGGTCAACGCCGAGCAGGCCAAGATCGCCGAGGACGCCGGCGCCGTGGCCGTCATGGCCCTGGAGCGGGTCCCGGCGGACATCCGCAAGGACGGCGGCGTGGCCCGCATGTCCGACCCCAACATGATCGAGGAGATCATCGAGGCGGTCTCCATCCCGGTGATGGCCAAGTCCCGCATCGGCCACTTCGTCGAGGCCCAGGTGCTCCAGTCGCTGGGCGTCGACTACATCGACGAGTCCGAGGTGCTGACCCCGGCCGACGAGGTCAACCACTCGGACAAGTGGGCCTTCACCACCCCCTTCGTCTGCGGCGCCACCAACCTGGGCGAGGCCCTGCGCCGCATCGCCGAGGGCGCGGCCATGATCCGCTCGAAGGGCGAGGCCGGCACCGGCAACGTCGTCGAGGCCGTCCGCCACCTGCGCCAGATCAAGAACGAGATCGGCAAGCTGCGCGCGCTGGACAACAACGAGCTGTTCGCCGCCGCCAAGGAGCTGCGCGCCCCGTACGAGCTGGTCAAGGAGGTCGCCGAGCTCGGCAAGCTGCCGGTCGTGCTGTTCTCCGCCGGTGGCGTGGCCACCCCGGCCGACGCCGCGCTGATGCGCCAGCTGGGTGCCGAGGGCGTCTTCGTCGGCTCCGGCATCTTCAAGTCGGGCGACCCGGCCAAGCGTGCCGCCGCGATCGTGAAGGCCACCACCTTCTTCGACGACCCGAAGGTCATCGCGGACGCCTCCCGCAACCTGGGCGAGGCCATGGTCGGCATCAACTGCGACACCCTGCCGGAGACCGAGCGCTACGCCAACCGCGGCTGGTAACCACCCGCAGTTTCCGAGCCGGCCCGCCGCAGCGCCTCGGCGCGCGGCGGGCCGCGCCACGTAGTCCGTCGTAACGATCGATAGAGGTTGAAGACCGTGAGCACTCCCGTCATCGGCGTCCTCGCCCTCCAGGGCGACGTCCGCGAGCACCTGGTGGCGCTGGCCGAGGCCGACGCGCTCGCCCGTCCGGTGCGCCGCGCCGAGGAGCTGGCCGAGGTCGACGCGCTGGTGATCCCCGGCGGGGAGTCCACCACCATGTCCAAGCTGGCGCTGCTGTTCGGCGTGATGGAGCCGCTGCGCGAGCGGGTCGCCGACGGGATGCCGGTCTACGGCACCTGCGCGGGCATGATCATGCTGGCGGACAAGATCCTGGACGGCCGCGACGACCAGCAGACCGTCGGCGGCATCGACATGACGGTGCGCCGCAACGCCTTCGGCCGCCAGAACGAGTCCTTCGAGTCCGGGATCGAGTTCGCGGGCCTGGACGACGCGCCGGTGCACGGCGTCTTCATCCGCGCCCCCTGGGTCGAGGGGGTCGGCGCGGGCGTCAAGGTGCTGGCCGAGCTGCCCGCCGCGGACGGCCCGGAGAGCCGGATCGTCGCCGTGCGCCAGGGCAACCTGCTGGCCACCTCCTTCCACCCGGAGCTGACCGGCGACCACCGGGTCCACGCGTACTTCGTGCGGATGGTCGAGGAGCACCTCGCCGGTCGGTAGACCGCCGCCCACCGTGTGCGCCCCACCGCCGGCGACACCGGTAAGATCTCATCTGTTCATTTCCCTTTGGCGACGTAAAGGAGCTGGCGATGTCCGGCCACTCTAAGTGGGCTACCACCAAGCACAAGAAGGCCGTGATCGACGCCAAGCGCGGCAAGCTCTTCGCCAAGATGATCAAGAACATCGAGGTGGCGGCGCGCACCGGCGGACCCGACCCGGCGGGCAACCCGACCCTCTACGACGCCATCCAGAAGGCGAAGAAGAGCTCGGTCCCGATCGACAACATCAACCGCGCCGTCAAGCGCGGTGGCGGCCTGGAGGCCGGCGGCGCCGACTACCAGACCATCATGTACGAGGGCTACGGCCCGAACGGTGTCGCGGTCCTGATCGAGTGCCTCACCGACAACCGCAACCGCGCCGCCTCCGACGTGCGCGTCGCGATGACCCGCAACGGCGGCTCGATGGCCGACCCGGGCTCGGTCTCGTACCTGTTCACCCGCAAGGGTGTCGTCATCGTCCCCAAGGCCGACGGCGTGGACGAGGACAAGCTGTTCGAGGTCGTCCTGGACCAGGAGCCGGAGGAGATCAACGACCTCGGCGACTCGTTCGAGATCGTCTCCGAGGCCTCGAAGATGGTCGCCGTGCGCACCGCGCTGGTCGACGCCGGCGTCGACTACGACTCGGCCGAGGCCAACTTCCTCCCCAGCATGCAGGTCGAGCTGGACGTCGACGGCGCCCGCAAGATCCTGAAGCTGATCGACGCGCTCGAGGACAGCGACGACGTGCAGAACGTCTTCGCCAACTTCGACATCTCCGACGAGGTCGGCGCGCAGCTCGACGCCGAGTGATCACCGCCCAGTGATCGTCGGTGGGTGACCGGTCCCACTGCCCGGCCCGGTGGTCCCTGGACCACCGGGCCGGTGTCGTCGGCGGGGTTGTCGGACCCGGGCGGTAGCCTGCGGAGGTCCTTCGTGGCGAGTGGCAGGGAGACGGGCGAGTGGTGCGGGTACTGGGCGTGGACCCGGGGCTGACCAGGTGCGGGGTCGGCGTGGTCGAGGGCGCGCCGGGCCGGCCGCTGCGGATGGCCGGGGTCGGTGTGGTGCGCACCCCCGCCGAGGCGGAGATCGGGGAGCGGCTGCTCCAGGTCGAGCAGGGCATCGAGGCCTGGCTGGACGAGCACCGGCCCGACCTGGTCGCCGTCGAGCGGGTCTTCGCCCAGCACAACGTCCGCACCGTGATGGGCACCGCCCAGGCCAGCGCCGTCGCGATGCTCTGCGCCACCCGGCGCGGCATCCCCGTCACCCTGCACACCCCCAGCGAGGTCAAGGCCGCCGTCACCGGCTCCGGCCGGGCCGACAAGGCGCAGGTCACCGCCATGGTGCAGCGCCTGCTGCGGCTGGACGCGCCGCCCAAGCCCGCCGACGCCGCCGACGCGCTGGCGCTGGCCATCTGCCACATCTGGCGCGGCGGGGCGACCAACCGGCTGGAGGCCGCCGTCCGGGCCGCCCGCGCCACCTCCCGCTCCACTCCTCCGAAAGGCACCGTCCGATGATCGCCTTCGTGCAAGGGCCCGTGGCGGCCGTCTCCTCCGGGATCGCGGTGGTCGAGGTCGGCGGGGTCGGCATGGCCGTGCAGTGCACCCCGAACACCCTGGCCGGGCTGCGGCTGGGCGAGGTGGCCCGGCTGGCCACCTCGCTGGTGGTCCGGGAGGACTCGCTGACCCTGTTCGGCTTCGCGGACGACGACGAGCGCGCCGTGTTCGAGATCCTCCAGGCCGCGCCCGGCGTCGGCCCCAAGCTGGCGCAGGCGATCCTCGGCGTGCACAGCCCCGACGCGCTGCGCGCCGCGATCGCGGGCGGCGACGAGAAGGCGCTGGTCGCGGTGCCGGGCATCGGCAAGGCCAAGGCGGCCAAGCTGCTGCTGGAGTACAAGGACAAGCTCGGCGCCCCGCACGGGGCGGTGCCCGCGCAGAAGCCGATCGCGAGCGGCCCGGCGCCGTGGAGCGAGCAGCTGCACTCCGCGCTGACCGGCCTCGGCTACGCCCCGCGCGAGGCGGACGAGGCGGTCGCGGCCGTCACCCCGGAGGCCGAGGCGCAGGCGGTGACGGACGTCGGCGCCCTGCTCAGGCTCGCCCTGCGCGGCCTCAACCGCGCCCGCTGACCAACTGACGATCTGTCCTTTTGTCGACACCGGAGACTCTGGAGCCCGCGACGATGTACGACCCGGAACCCACCGACCGGCTGGTCACGGCCGCCGCCGACGGTGAGGACCAGGCGGTGGAGGCGGCGCTGCGCCCCAAGCTGCTGGACGAGTTCATCGGCCAGGAGCGGGTGCGCGAGCAGCTGTCGCTGGTGCTCCAGGCCGCCCGCCAGCGCGGCAGCGCGCCCGACCACGTGCTGCTGAGCGGCCCGCCCGGGCTCGGCAAGACCACCCTGTCCATGATCATCGCCGCCGAGCTGGGCGCCCCGATCCGGATCACCTCCGGCCCGGCCATCCAGCACGCGGGGGACCTCGCGGCGATCCTCTCCTCGCTCACCGAGGGCGAGGTGCTCTTCCTCGACGAGATCCACCGGATGTCCCGGCCGGCCGAGGAGATGCTCTACATGGCGATGGAGGACTTCCGGGTCGACGTGATCGTCGGCAAGGGCCCGGGCGCCACCGCCATCCCGCTGGAGCTGCCGCCCTTCACCCTGGTCGGCGCCACCACCCGGGCCGGCCTGCTGCCGCCCCCGCTGCGCGACCGCTTCGGCTTCACCGGGCACATGGAGTTCTACGCCCCGGCCGAGCTCCAGCGGGTGGTGCACCGCTCGGCCGCGCTGCTGGACGTGGAGATAGACCCGGCCGGCGCGGCCGAGATCGCCGGGCGCTCGCGCGGCACCCCGCGCATCGCCAACCGGCTGCTGCGCCGGGTCCGCGACTACGCCCAGGTCCGGCACGACGGCGTGGTCGACGCCGGGATCGCCGCCCAGGCGCTGGACGTCTACGAGGTGGACGCCCGCGGGCTGGACCGGCTGGACCGCGCGGTGCTGGACGCGCTGCTGCGGCTGTTCGGCGGCGGTCCGGTCGGTTTGTCGACACTGGCGGTCGCCGTGGGTGAGGAGTCGGAGACGGTCGAGGAGGTCGCCGAGCCCTTCCTGGTCCGCGAGGGCCTGCTCGCCCGCACCCCGCGCGGCCGGATCGCCACCGCGGCCGCCTGGCAGCACCTCGGCCTGACCCCGCCGGTCCAGACCACCCGCGGGCGTGTTCCGGCGCAGTCGGAGCTGTTCCCCGCCGACGAAAGTTGACCGCCATCGGCTGAACGGGTGAGTCGGGCCGGTCGGTTCCCGGCCGGTGCTCCCGTGGTGGCGCACGGGGGAGCCGGGAGTGGCGTCCGGGGAAACTGTGCAGGCGGAGGGTCGCCACTTTCGGCGGCATGATGCGATGCTTGGCGTTGTCCGATCGATTCGGGGTCGCCTAGACTCCGCCGGACCGCCCCTCTCACCTGACGGGCCGACCAATACCACACAGGCCGCCGGCCGGCGGCCCGTAAAGGACCCTGGCTGCAGTGAACCTCATCATCCTTCTCCTCCCGATCATCGCGATCGTGCTCATGTTCCGGTCGCAGAAGAAGCGCCAGTCGCAGATGCAGCAGATGCAGACGGCGCTGGAGCCGGGGGCCGGTGTGCGCACCATCGGCGGTCTGTACGCCCAGGTGAAGGCGGTCAACGACGAGACCGTCGAGCTGGAGATCGCGCCCGGCGTGGTCACCCACTTCACCAAGAGCGCCATCGCGGCCGTCCTGGACCCCCAGGAGTACGACGCGATCATCAACGGCCGCCCCGCCGATGACGAGCTGCCCGAGCCGGAGGCCGAGGAGGCCGACGCCGAGCCGGTCGAGGACAAGCCGCTGTCGCTCTCCAAGGACAGCGCCGAGAAGGGCGACGTCGAGGGCGGGGCTCCCGCGAGCAAGTAGTACGGACGGGCAACCCGCCCGGCCGCGCGGCACAGTGCCGCGAGCCCACAGGACCTCAGGGCCGCAGAACCGCCGGACCCCTGTCCCGCCACGAGCCGGACGGGGGTCCGGTCGGGGAAGTGGCATGGACAGGGAGAAACGAGCAAGGTGGCAACACCCAAGTCGCGCCCGCGCGACGGCTACCCAGGGCGGGCGCTGGCCCTCATCCTGGTCGTCACCGTCGGACTGGTCGCCCTCATGTTCGGGACGGGCACCACCAAGCCCCGGCTCGGGATCGATCTCGCCGGTGGCACCAGCATCACGCTGACCGCGAAGTCGACCGACCCCAAGGCGATCACCAAGTCCAACATGGACATCGCCACCGGGATCATCGAGCGCCGCGTCAACGGTATGGGTGTCTCCGAGGCGGAGGTCCAGACCCAGGGCGACAACACGATCATCGTGAACATCCCCAAGGGCGGGAACCAGCAGAACGCGGCGGACCAGGTGGGTACCACCGCCAAGCTGTTCTTCCGTCCGGTCCTGGCCGTGGCGCCCAGCGGCGTCACCGCCCCGGCTCCCACGGGCACCCCGTCCGCCGCCGCCACCGGCACCCCGGGCGCGACCCCGCCCGCCGCCACGGCCGGCGCCCCGTCCCCGGGCGCGAGCGCCACCAAGCAGGGCCGCCCCGAGAGTGAGGCGCTGGCCGCCGAGGGCGCCAGCCCGACCGCCGCGGCCACCGGCGCGAGCACCGCGCCCACCGCCCCCGCCACCGGCGCCCCGAGCGCCGCGGCCACCCCGCCGAGCGCCGCCGACCTCAGCGCCGCGATGACCCAGGGCACCGTGCCGCCGGAGCTGAGCGCCGCGTTCGCCGCCCTCGACTGCTCCAAGCCCGAGGTCCGCACCGCCCAGACCGGCCCCGACGACAAGGCCGTCGTCGCCTGCTCGCAGAAGCCCGAGAACGGCTACTACGAGAAGCTCGCCCTCGGCCCCGTCGCCGTGAAGGGCTCGGACGTCTCCAAGGCGCAGCCGACCCTCGACACCCAGACGGGTGCCGGCTGGCAGGTCCAGCTGCAGTTCAACGGCAACGGCACCGACGACTTCACCAAGGTCACCGGCCAGCTCGCCACCCAGGCCCCGCCGAACAACCAGTTCGCGATCGTCCTGGACAACCAGGTCGTCTCGCACCCCGAGGTCAAGAACGCGATCCCCGGCGGCAGCGCCGTGATCACCGGCCGCTTCACCCAGGCCGAGGCGCAGGACCTGTCCAACGTGCTCGGCTACGGCGCCCTGCCGCTGGAGTTCGTCAAGAGCGACATCACCACCGTCTCCCCGGCGCTCGGCAGCGACCAGCTCAAGGCCGGCCTGGTGGCCGGCGCGATCGGCATGCTGCTGGTGGTCGCCTACTCGCTGGTCTACTACCGCGGCCTCGGCCTGGTCTCGATCGCCGGTCTGCTCGTCTCGGCGGCCCTGACCTACTCGATCATGAGCCTGCTCGGCAACGCGATCGGCTTCGCGCTGAACCTGCCGGCGGTCTGCGGTGCGATCGTCGCGATCGGTATCACCGCCGACTCCTTCATCGTGTACTTCGAGCGCATCCGTGACGAGGTCCGCGAGGGCGCCCCGCTGCGCCCGGCGGTCCAGCGGGCCTGGCCGCGCGCCCGGCGCACCATCCTGGTCTCGGACTTCGTGTCCTTCCTCTGTGCCGCCGTCCTCTACGTGGTCTCGGTCGGCAAGGTCCAGGGCTTCGCCTTCACCCTGGGTCTGACCACCGCGCTCGACGTCGTGGTGATCTTCCTCTTCACCAAGCCGCTGATCACGCTGCTGGCCCGCCGCAAGTTCTTCCTGAACGGCCACCCGTGGTCCGGCCTGGACCCGAAGCGACTGGGCGCCCGCCCGCCGCTTCGCAGCAGCCGTCGCCGTAACCCCTCCTCTGCCGCCGTGAAGGAGGCCTGACACCGTGTCACGCTTCTCCAACCTGGGCCACCGGCTCTACCAGGGCGAGGTCAGCTTCGACTTCGTCGGTCGCCGCAAGCTCTGGTACTCCATCTCCGGCGTGATCGTGCTGGTCGCGGCGATCGGCCTGGCCATGGGCCTGCACCTGGGCATCGAGTTCAAGGGCGGCTCGGTCTACACCGTGGCCAAGCCCGGCCTGACGGTCTCCCAGGCGCAGGAAACCGCCGACGGGGTCGTCTCCTCGCACCCGCTGGTGCAGTCGACCGACAACGGCAAGATCCGCATCCAGGTCAGCACCGAGGAGCCGAAGAGCTCCGACGAGATCCGCTCCGAGCTCTCCCAGAAGCTCGGTGTGCCGCTGGACACCGTCGAGGCCCAGGTGATCGGCCCCAGCTGGGGCAAGCAGATCTCCCAGAAGGCGCTCACCGGCCTGGTCGTCTTCATGGTCCTGGTGACGGTCTACCTGGCGATCGCCTTCGAGTGGCGGATGGCGCTGGCCGCGCTGGTCGCCCTCATCCACGACCTCCTGATCACCATCGGCGTGTACGCCCTGGTGGGCTTCGAGGTCACCCCGGGTACGGTGATCGGCTTCCTGACGATCCTCGGTTACTCCCTCTACGACACGGTCGTCGTCTTCGACACCGTGAAGGAGAACACCAAGGGGATCACCAAGCAGAACAAGCTCACCTACAGCGAGGCCGCCAACGCGGGCCTCAACCAGACCCTGGTGCGCTCGCTCAACACCACCGTGGTGGCGCTGCTTCCGGTCGCCGCGCTGCTGTTCATCGGCGGCGGCTTCCTGGGCGCCGGCACCCTGAACGACATCTCGCTCGCGCTGTTCATCGGTCTCGCGGCCGGTGCCTACTCCTCGATCTGCGTCGCCACCCCGCTGCTGGCGCAGCTCAAGGAGGAGCAGCCGGAGATGAAGGCGCTGCGCAAGCGGGTCCTCCAGCACCGGGCCTCGGCCGCCGCCAAGGCGGAGGCCGGGGACGCCGTCACGGCGGACGGGGAGCCGGACGACGAGGAGCAGCCTGCGGGTATGGTCGGACAGCGTGGCCGCTCGGCCGGCACCCGTGCCAAGGGCCGTCCGTCCACCAAGCGCTGAACCCGACCACGAACCCGAGGAACCCACCGTGACCACCGCCGACACCGCACTGGCCGAGCTGCTGAACAGCCGGATCCGGGACGTCCCGGACTACCCGAAGCCGGGTGTGCTGTTCAAGGACATCGCGCCGCTGCTCGCCGACGCCGAGGCCTTCGGCGCCCTCACCCGGGCGCTGGCGGACCGGGCCGCGGAGCTCGGTGCGACCAAGGTCGTGGGCCTGGAGGCGCGCGGCTTCGTGCTGGCGGCCCCGGCGGCCTTCGCGGCCGGGCTCGGCTTCGTGCCGATCCGCAAGCAGGGCAAGCTGCCCGGCGAGGTGTTCCGGCGCTCGTACGAGCTGGAGTACGGCTCGGCGACGCTGGAGGTGCAGTGCGACGCCTTCACGCCCGGTGAGCGGGTGCTGGTGGTGGACGACGTGCTGGCCACCGGTGGCACCATCGGCGCCTCGCTGGACCTGGTGAAGGAGGCCGGGGCCGAGCTGGCGGGCGTCGTGGTGCTGATGGAGCTGGGCTTCCTGGACGGCCGCGAGCGGCTGGCCGGGCACCTGGGCGGCGCTCCGCTGGAGACGCTGGTCACGGTCTGAGGGACTCGTCGGGAGGACGGCGGTCGGGACATCCGACCGCCGTCCTTCCGTTTCCTGGCCCGGCCGGATGAACACCCCGGCGCCCGGCTCGGTACCATGAAGATTCATCCCCTCCCGGTTGTCCCGGACCGTTCGGGCCTCGGCAGGGGTCGGCCCCGGTGCCCCGAGGAGTAGTCCTTGCCCGACGAGGTTGTGCCCACGGCCGAAGCGGCCACCCCCGAAAACCGTCCCACGCCCTCGGGGGCCACCCCGGCACGCCCGGCGCCGACCTCCTCGCGTTCGCTCGGCCCCTCCGGCCGCGGTTCCACCGGCGGCATGCGGGCCCGGCTGGCCCGCCTGGGCGGCCAGCGCTCCAGCGTGCTCAACCCCGTCCTGGAACCGCTGTTCCGCTCGATCCGGGCCAACGACCCCAAGGCCGACCCGGCTCTGCTGCGCGACATCGAGAAGGCGTACGCGGTGGCCGAGAAGTGGCACCGCGGGCAGAAGCGCAAGAGCGGCGACCCGTACATCACCCACCCGCTGGCCGTCGCGACGATCCTGGCCGAGCTCGGCATGGACGCCCCGACGCTGATGGCCGGGCTGCTGCACGACACCGTCGAGGACACCGACTACGGCCTGGAGACCCTGCGCAAGGACTTCGGCGACTCGGTGGCCCTGCTGGTGGACGGCGTCACCAAGCTGGACCGGGTCAAGTTCGGCGAGGCCGCGCAGGCCGAGACCGTCCGCAAGATGGTCGTGGCGATGGCCAAGGACCCGCGGGTCCTGGTGATCAAGCTGGCCGACCGCCTGCACAACATGCGCACGATGCGCTACCTCAAGCGGGAGAAGCAGGAGAAGAAGGCCCGCGAGACGCTGGAGATCTACGCCCCGCTGGCGCACCGGCTGGGCATGAACACCATCAAGTGGGAGCTGGAGGACCTCGCCTTCGCGATCCTCTACCCCAAGATGTACGACGAGATCGTCCGGCTGGTCGCCGAGCGCGCCCCCAAGCGGGACGAGTACCTGGCGACCGTCATCGACCAGGTCCAGGGGGACCTGCGGGGCGCCCGGATCACCGCCTCCGTCACCGGCCGGCCGAAGCACTACTACTCGGTCTACCAGAAGATGATCGTCCGGGGCCGGGACTTCGCCGAGATCTACGACCTGGTGGGCATCCGGGTCCTGGTCGACACCGTCCGCGACTGCTACGCGGCGCTGGGCACCATCCACGCGCGGTGGAACCCGGTGCCGGGGCGGTTCAAGGACTACATCGCGATGCCCAAGTTCAA
This sequence comes from Kitasatospora sp. NPDC056800, assembly GCF_042789775.1. NCBI lineage: Bacteria > Bacillati > Actinomycetota > Actinomycetes > Kitasatosporales > Streptomycetaceae > Kitasatospora > Kitasatospora sp. NPDC056800. The sequence goes on from NZ_JBHUAL010000003.1 coordinate 31,886, forward strand.
CATGTACCAGTCGCTGCACACCACGGTGATCGGCCCTGGGGGCAAGCCGGTCGAGCTGCAGATCCGCACCTTCGACATGCACCGGCGGGCCGAGTACGGCATCGCCGCGCACTGGAAGTACAAGCAGCGCGCGGTGGCCGGGGCCTCCAAGGTCCGCACCGACACCCCGACCCAGGTCCGCAAGGACGACAAGGCCGGCGCCGTCAACGAGATGGCCTGGCTGCGGCAGCTGCTGGACTGGCAGAAGGAGACCGCCGACCCGGGCGAGTTCCTGGAGTCGCTCCGCTTCGACCTGGCCAGCAACGAGGTCTTCGTCTTCACCCCCAAGGGCGACGTGATAGCCCTGCCAGCCGGGGCGACCCCGGTCGACTTCGCCTTCGCGGTGCACACCGAGGTCGGCTACCGGACGATAGGCGCCCGGGTCAACGGGCGGCTGGTGCCGCTGGAGTCGACCCTGGAGAACGGCGACACCGTCGAGGTGTTCACCTCCAAGGCGGAGAACGCCGGCCCGTCCCGGGACTGGCTGGGCTTCGTCAAGTCGCCGCGCGCCCGCAACAAGATCCGCGCCTGGTTCTCCAAGGAGCGCCGCGAGGAGGCGATCGAGCACGGCAAGGAGGCGATCGTCCGGGCGATGCGCAAGCAGGGCCTGCCGATCCAGCGGATCCTGACCGGCGACTCGCTGGTCACCCTGGCCCACGAGATGCGCTACCCCGACATCTCCTCGCTCTACGCCGCGATCGGCGAGGGCCACGTCGCCGCGCCGAACATCGTGCAGAAGCTGGTCCAGGCGCTCGGCGGCGAGGAGGGCGCGACCGAGGACCTGGCGGAGACCGCCACCCCGACCCACGACAACCGGCGCGCGGTGCGCCGCCGGGCCAAGGGCGACCCGGGCGTGATCGTCAAGGGCGTCGAGGACGTCTGGGTCAAGCTCTCCCGCTGCTGCACCCCGGTGCCGGGGGACCCGATCGTCGGCTTCGTGACCCGCGGCAACGGCGTCTCGGTGCACCGCGCCGACTGCGTCAACGTGGAGGCGCTGAACCAGCAGCCGGAGCGCATGATCGACGTCGAGTGGGCGGCCACCCAGTCCTCGGTCTTCCTGGTGGCCATCCAGGTCGAGGCGCTGGACCGCTCGCGACTGCTGTCGGACGTCACCCGGGTGCTCTCCGACCAGCACGTCAACATCCTGTCGGCGGCGGTGCAGACCTCCCGGGACCGGGTGGCGATGAGCCGCTTCACCTTCGAGATGGGCGACCCGAAGCACCTGGGCCACGTGCTCAAGGCGGTGCGCGGCGTCGAGGGCGTGTACGACGTCTACCGCGTCACCTCCGCCCGCAAGTAGCGGCGGCCCCCGCCGGCAGCACGGCGGGGGAACGCGGAAGGCCCCCGGGAACGGTCCCGGGGGCCTTCGCCGTCCAGCGTGCCGGGGCGATCAGCCGCTGAACTCCTCCTGGCTCTTGTGCGCCTGGTCCAGCAGGGTCCGCACGCCGTCCAGCTCGGACTCCAGCTTGGCGATCCTGGAGGCGTTGCCGGCCGCGCGGGCCTTGTCCAGGTCGGCCTGGATCTTGTCGGCCTTCGCCTGGAACAGGCCCACCATGCCGGCCGCGCGGGCCTTGGCCTCCGGGTTGGAGCGCGACCACTCGGCCTCCTCGGCCTCGCGGATCGCCCGCTCGACCGCGTTCAGCCGGCCGTCCAGCTTCGGACGGACCTCGCGCGGCACGTGCCCGATCGCCTCCCAGCGCTCGTTGACCTCGCGCAGCGCGGCCTTGGCGGCCTTGAGGTCGGTGATCGGCAGGATCGTCTCGGCCTCGGCGGCCAGCGCCTCCTTGAGCTTCTGGTTCTCCACCTGCTCGGCGTCCCGCTCGCTGAACACCGCGGAGCGGGCCTGGAAGAAGACGTCCTGGGCGCCGCGGAACCGCGCCCACAGCTCGTCCTCGATGTCCCGCTGGGCCCGGCCGGCGGCCTTCCAGCGCGCCATCAGGTCGCGGTAGGCGGCCGCGGTGCTGCCCCAGTCCGTGGACGAGGACAGCGCCTCGGCCTCGGACACCAGCGCCTCCTTGGTCTGCCGGGCCTTCTCGCGCTCGGCGTCCAGGGTGGCGAAGTGCGCCTTGCGGTGCTTGGAGAAGACCGAGCGGGCGTGCGAGAAGCGGTGCCAGAGCTCGTCGTCGCTCTTGCGGTCCAGCCGCGGCAGGCCCTTCCAGGTGTCCACCAGGGCGCGCAGCCGGTCCCCGGCCTCCCGCCACTGGGTGGACTCGGCGAGCTGCTCGGCCTCGGTGACCAGGGCCTCCTTGGCCGCACGGGCCTCGTCCTGGGCCTTGGCGCGGGCGGCCTTGCGCTCCTCGCGCCGGCTCTCGATCTCGCCGGTGAGCGTGTCCAGCCGCTTGGCCAGACCCTCCAGGTCGCCGACCGCGTGCCCCTCGACCACCTGGGCGCGCAGGTGCTCCAGCGCGGCCAGGGCGTCCTTGGCGGCCAGGTCGGTGGTCCGCACCCGCTTCTCCAGCAGGCCGATCTCCACCTCGATGCCCTGGTACTTGCGCTCGAAGTAGGCGAGGGCCTCCTCGGGCGAGCCGGCCTGCCAGGAACCGACGACTCGTTCGCCGTCGGCCGTCCTGACGTAGACCGTGCCCTGCTCGTCCACACGGCCCCACGGGTCGCTGCTCATAGCGCGTCCTCCACATGACGTCGCGCCCGCGCCGGGGCGGCGCGCGTCCGTCGTCCACAGTTGATGTGCGACGGACCGAAAGAGTCCGCCGTCCCCGTCCGCCGTGCCTTGCTGCCGAGGGTGACGGCTAGGCGGGTCCGGGCACCCTATACAACGCCAACATAGGCGACCAGGCCCGGTGCTGTCCGCATCCGGGCCGGGCGATTTCGGTCCGGGGCCGTGCGGGGGCGGCGCGCAGGCCACCCGCCGACGACCCCGGAGTCGGTCAACCCTTCGCCACCGTAACGGAGTTGAAGGTGACGTCGGCCATCGGGTGGCCGTCCGACGAGCCCTCCAGGGTGCCCGCGGCGGCGATCTTCTGCACCACGTCCAGGCCGCCGGTGACCTTGCCGAAGGGGGTGTAGTTCGGGGGCAGCTTGGTGTCCTTGTAGACCAGGAAGAACTGGCTGCCGTTGGTGCCCGGACCGGAGTTGGCCATCGCCACGGTGCCGGCCGGGTAGGTCGCGCCGGTCAGGTTCTCGTCCGCGAACTTGTAGCCCGGGCCGCCGGAGCCGCCCGGGACGGTCGCGCTGGCGGTCGGGTCGCCGCACTGCAGCACGAAGATGCCGTCGGTGGTGAGGCGGTGGCACTTGGTGTGGTCGAAGTACTGCTCACCGGCCAGGAAGGCGAAGGAGTTCACGGTGTGCGGGGCCTTCGCCGCGTCCAGCGCGATCGTCACCTTGCCGCAGTTGCTGTCCAGCGTCATGGCGTACGAGCCGCCCGCGTCGATCGTCATGGCCGGCTCGGCCTGCCACTGCTTGCCGTTGGGCGCGCCCGGAGCCGGGGCGGCGCAGCCCTCGACCGGCTTGCGGGTCGGGGCGGACGGCTCCTCGGTACCGGTCGGCGCGGCCTGGGCGCTGTTCGAGGCCTTCTTGTCGCCCTTGTCGTCCGAGCTGAACGCGCCGGTGGCGATCAGGGTGCCACCGCCGGCCAGGACCACGACGGCGAGCGAGGCGCCCAGGATCGTGTTGCGCCGCCTGCGCGCGGCCTGGGCCTCGACCCGGCGCTCCAACTGGCGCTCGTACTTCTCTCGGGCGAGCTGCCGCCGCCGCTGTTCGCTGCTGACCACCGGCCGTGTCTCCTACGGATGTGCGGGAAAAGTGGATGGATTCCGGAGCGGATCATCGCATCCCTCGGCGGCCAAGTGTAGGGACCGGGCCTGTAAGAACCCGGTGAACCTGCCGGGCCGCGGCGCCCCGCCGCCCGTATCTGGTTCGCAACCGGACCCGCGGCGCCGGTAGGCTGCACCTGAATCACCACTGGTGGCATCACCACTGGCAGCCGCCGCAGCCGACCGCCACACACCCGAAGGACGCGCGTGTTCATCGCCGGATTCCCCGCTGGAGCCTGGGGCACCAACTGCTACCTGGTCGCTCCGGCGGCCGGCGAGGAGTGCGTCATCGTCGATCCCGGCCACCAGGCGGCCCGCGGCGTCGAGGAGATGGTCCGCGAGCACCGGCTGAAGCCCGTCGCCGTGCTGCTCACCCACGGCCACATCGACCACGTGGCCTCGGTGGTCCCGGTCTGCGGCGCCCGCGGCGTCCCGGCCTGGATCCACCCCGAGGACCGGTACATGATGTCCGACCCGGAGAAGGCGCTCGGCCGCTCCCTGGGCACCCAGCTGATGGGCGAGCTCACCGTCGGCGAGCCCGACGACGTGCGCGAGCTCACCGACGGCGGCGTGCTGGAGCTGGCCGGCCTGAAGCTCACCGTGGACCACGCCCCGGGCCATACCGGGGGGTCGGTGACCTTCCGGACGCCCGGTGCCGAGGACCTCCCCCCGGTGCTGTTCTCGGGCGACCTGCTGTTCGCCGGCTCCATCGGGCGTACCGACCTCCCGGGCGGGGACAGCGAGGCGATCATGAACTCGCTGGCCCGGGTGTGCCTGCCCCTCGACGACTCCACCGTGGTCCTCTCCGGCCACGGCGGTCAGACCACCATCGGCCGCGAGCGCGCCACCAACCCCTACCTCCGACAGGCAGCAGGGGCGGCAGGCGCCCCGGCTTTCCCGCGACGAGGAATGTGACGGAAGAGAAGTTGAGCACCTTCACCGCCCCCAAGGGCACCTACGACCTGCTGCCCCCCAGCTCCGCGACCTTCCTGGCGATCCGCGAGCGCATCGCCGCGCCCGCCCGCCGGGCCGGTTACGGCTACGTCGAGACCCCGGTCTTCGAGGACGTGAAGCTGTTCTCCCGCGGTGTCGGCGAGTCCACCGACATCGTCTCCAAGGAGATGTACACCCTCACCACCAAGGGCGGCGACGAGCTCGCGCTGCGCCCCGAGGGCACCGCCTCGGTGCTGCGCGCCGCGCTCCAGGCCAACCTCCACAAGCAGGGCAACCTGCCGGTCAAGCTCTGGTACTCGGGCTCGTACTACCGCTACGAGCGCGCCCAGAAGGGCCGCTACCGCCAGTTCTCCCAGGTCGGCGCCGAGGCGATCGGGGCCGAGGACCCGGCGCTGGACGCCGAGCTGATCATCCTGGCCGACGACGCCTTCCGCTCGCTGGGCCTGAGCGACTACTCGCTGCTGCTCAACAGCCTCGGCGACAAGCAGTGCCGCCCGGTCTACCGTGCCGCGCTGATCGACTTCCTCTCCGGCCTGGACCTGGACGAGGAGACCCGCCGCCGCGCCGAGATCAACCCGCTGCGCGTCCTCGACGACAAGCGCGAGTCGGTGCAGGCCCAGCTGGTCGGCGCCCCGATGCTGCGCGACTACCTGTGCGAGGCCTGCAAGGCGTACGACGAGAAGGTCCGCGAGCTGCTCACCGCGGCGGGCGTGGCCTTCGTGGACGACCCCAAGCTGGTGCGCGGCCTGGACTACTACACCCGCACCACCTTCGAGTTCGTGCACAACGGCCTCGGCGCCCAGTCCGCGATCGGCGGCGGCGGCCGCTACGACGGCCTGTCCGAGATGATCGGCGGCCCGGCGCTGCCGTCCGTCGGCTGGGCGCTCGGCGTGGACCGCACCTACCTCGCGCTGGAGGCCGAGGGCGTCGCCCTCGACCTGCCGGCGGCCACCTCCGTCTACGCCGTCGCGCTCGGCGAGGAGGCCAAGAACACCCTGTTCGCCAAGGTGGTCGAGCTGCGCCGGGCCGGCGTGGCCACCGACCTCGCCTTCGGCGTCAAGAGCATCAAGAACGCCATGAAGTCCGCCGACCGGTCCGGCGCCCGCTTCGCCCTGATCGCCGGGGACCGGGACCTCGCCGAGGGCGTCGTCCAGCTCAAGGACATGAGCACCGGCGAACAGACCCCCGTCGCCCTCGACGCACTCGTCACCACCCTGAAGGAGAAGCAGCTGTGATCCGCACGCACGACGCGGGCACGCTCCGCCCGGAGCACGCAGGCACCACCGTCACCCTGGCCGGCTGGGTCGCCCGCCGCCGCGACCACGGCGGCGTCGCCTTCATCGACCTGCGCGACGCCTCCGGCACCGTGCAGATCGTGGTCCGCGACCTCGACTCGGTACACGGCCTGCGCGCCGAGTACTGCGTCAAGGTCGTCGGCGACGTCCGGGTCCGCCCCGAGGGCAACGAGAACCCCGACATCCCGACCGGCGCCGTCGAGGTCGTCGTCAGCGCGATCGAGGTGCTCTCCGAGGCCGCCCCGCTGCCCTTCCCGGTCGCCGAGTACGAGCCGGGCACGGTCAACGAGGAGGTCCGGCTGCGCTACCGCTACCTGGACCTGCGCCGCGAGGGCCCGGCCAAGGGCCTGCGCCTGCGCTCCAAGGTCAACAACATCATCCGCCGGGTGATGGAGGAGAACGACTACCTCGACATCGAGACGCCGTACCTCACCCGCTCCACCCCCGAGGGCGCCCGCGACTTCCTCGTCCCGGTCCGCCTCCAGCCCGGCCACTGGTACGCCCTGCCGCAGTCGCCCCAGCTGTTCAAGCAGCTGCTGATGGTGGCCGGCATGGAGCGCTACTACCAGATCGCCCGCTGCTTCCGCGACGAGGACTTCCGCGCCGACCGGCAGCCGGAGTTCACCCAGCTGGACATCGAGGCCTCGTTCGTCGACCAGGAGGACGTCCTGGCCCTCGGCGAGAAGATCGTCGGCTCCATCTGGCGCGAGGTGCACGGGTACGAGATCCCGAACCCGCTGCCCCGGATGACCTACGCGGACGCCATGGGCCGCTACGGCTCGGACAAGCCGGACGTCCGCTTCGGCCAGGAACTCACCGACCTGACCGAGTACTTCAAGGGCACCGAGTTCCGCGTCTTCCAGGCCCCGTACGTCGGCGCCGTGGTCATGCCCGGCGGCGCCTCGCAGCCGCGCAAGCAGCTGGACGCCTGGCAGGACTGGGCCAAGGCGCGCGGCGCCAAGGGCCTGGCCTACGTGCTCATCGACGCCGAGACCGGCGAGCTGCGCGGCCCGGTCGCCAAGAACCTCTCCGCGGAGCACCTGGCCGGCCTCGCCGCCGCCGCGGGCGCCAAGAACGGCGACGCGGTCTTCTTCGCGGCCGGCAAGGAGCGCGCCTCCCAGGAGCTGCTCGGCGCCGCCCGCCTGGAGATCGGCCGCCGCTGCGAGCTGATCGACGAGTCCCAGTGGGCCTTCCTCTGGGTCGTCGACTTCCCGATGTTCGAGCCGATCGAGGACGACAAGGGCCAGTTCCAGGGCTGGCACGCGGTGCACCACCCGTTCACCGCCCCGACCGCGGAGTCGCTGGCCACCTTCGACACCGACCCGGGCTCGGCGCTCTCCAACGCCTACGACCTGGTCCTCAACGGCTCGGAGCTGGGCGGCGGTTCGATCCGTATCCACCAGCGCGACGTGCAGAAGCGGGCGTTCGACGCGATCGGCCTCTCCGAGGAGGAGGCGGCCTCGCAGTTCGGCTTCCTGCTGGACGCCTTCAACTACGGCCCGCCGCCGCACGGCGGTGTCGCCTTCGGCCTGGACCGCATCGTCACCCTGCTGGGCGGGTACGACACCATCCGGGACGTCATCGCCTTCCCGAAGACGTCCACCGGCGGCGACCCGCTGACCGGCGCCCCGACCCCGATCACCCCGGCGCAGCGCCGCGAGGCCGGCGTGGACGCCAAGCCGAAGGTCCGCGAGGACGCCAAGGGCGAGGCCCAGCCCCAGTCCTGACACCGCGTCATCCGCTAACCTGCAACGGCCCCGGACGGCTCACCCGCCGTCCGGGGCCGGTCCACAACGGTGTGTGACACAGGGAGGGTTGACTCTTGCAGGTGACCACAAGAATCGAATGTCCGGAGGACGCCCCGGCGACCAGACGCGTCCACATGGCCGCGTTCCCCGGCCCGGACGAGGCGGACCTGGTGGACGCGCTGCGCCGCGATCCCGCCTGGCTGCCCGGGCTGTCCGTGGTGGCGGTCGACGGGGCCGGGCTGGTGATCGGCCACGCGCTGCTCACCCGGCTGCTCGTCGGCGACGGCAAGGCGCTGGCGCTCGGGCCGGTCGCGGTGGCGCCCGAGTGGCAGCGCCGGGGCGTCGGCGAGCTGGTCGTCCGGGCCGCGCTGGCGGCGGCCGAGGACGCGGGCGAGAAGCTCGTGGTCGTCCTCGGCGACCCGGAGTACTATGCGCGGTTCGGCTTCGCGCCGGCCGGGCGGCACGAGGTCACCGGCCCGTTCGAGGTGCCGGAGGCGTACTTCCAGGTGCTGCCGCTGCCGTCGTACGACGGCACCCCGCGCGGGCTCTGCCGCTACCCCGAGCCCTTCGTCGCTGTCTGACCTCTCCCGGCACCTCTCCCCAGGGCCGGTCCACGAGACCGGCCCCGGTCGCCACAGCCCCCGCCGACCTGCGGAACCGGCCGTGGGCGCCTACGGTGAGTGCTGATCAGCATTCAGCCGGACGGAGGAACCGAGGGTGGCCGAGCAGCAGCGGACCGGGAAACCGGCGCGACTGGCCAGGAAGCCGTACGAGCGGGAGCTGCTGCGCCTCCAGGAGGAGCTGGTGAAGCTCCAGGAGTGGGTGCGCGTCGAGGGCGCCCGGCTGGTGGTGGTCTTCGAGGGGCGCGACGCCGCGGGCAAGGGCGGGGCGATCAAGCGGGTGACGGAGTACCTCAACCCCCGCATCGCCCGGGTCGCGGCGCTGCCCACACCGACCGAGCGGCAGAAGACCCAGTGGTACTTCCAGCGGTACGTCGAGCACCTGCCGGCCGCCGGGGAGATCGTCCTGTTCGACCGCAGCTGGTACAACCGCGCGGGCGTCGAGCGGGTGATGGGCTTCTGCACCGACGAGGAGTACTGGCAGTTCCTGCACCAGTGCCCGACCTTCGAGCGGATGCTCACCGAGTCGGGCGTCCTGCTGCGCAAGTACTGGTTCTCGGTCAGCGACACCGAGCAGCAGCGGCGCTTCCGGGACCGCCTGGAGGACCCGATGAAGCGCTGGAAGCTCTCCCCGATGGACGTCGAGTCGATCACCCGCTGGGAGGACTACTCGCGGGCCAAGGACGAGATGTTCATCCACACCGACACCCCGGAGTCGCCCTGGCACGTGGTGGAGAGCGACGACAAGCGCCGGGCCCGGATCAACATGATCGCCCACCTGCTGTCCACCGTGCCGTACCACGAGATCAGGGAGCCGCGGGTGCAGCTGCCGCCCCGCCCCGCCTCGCGCGGCTACGAGCGGCCGCCGCGGGACCTCCAGAAGTACGTCCCGGACCACGCCGCCGGGCTGGAGTAGGACGGGCCCCGCGGAGCTCTTGGCGGGCTGTCCGAGCCCTCGCATAGGCTTCCGGTGTGGACGAACCGGACCTCTTCACCGCCGCCGCCGAGGAACGCCAGACCAGGGAGCCCGGCCGGGCGCCCCTGGCCGTACGGATGCGTCCGCGCACCCTGGACGAGGTGGCCGGGCAGCGGCAGCTGCTGAAGCCCGGCTCGCCGCTGCGCCGCCTGGTCGGGAGCTCGCGCGGCCCGGCGGCGACCAGCTCGGTGATCCTCTGGGGCCCTCCCGGCACCGGCAAGACCACCCTGGCGCACGTGATCAGCCAGGCGGTCGAGGGCCGCTTCGTGGAGCTGTCCGCGATCACCGCCGGGGTCAAGGAGGTCCGGGCGGTGATCGACGGCGCCCGGCGGGCGGTCGGGATGTCCGGCCGGGAGACGGTGCTCTTCCTGGACGAGATCCACCGCTTCTCCAAGGCCCAGCAGGACTCGCTGCTGCCCGCCGTGGAGAACCGCTGGGTCACCCTGATCGCGGCGACGACGGAGAACCCGTACTTCTCGGTGATCTCCCCGCTGCTGTCCCGCTCGCTGCTGCTCACCCTGGAGTCGCTGACCGACGAGGACATCCGGGCGCTGCTGCGCCGCGCGGTGGCCGACGAGCGCGGGCTGGAGGGGGCGCTGGAGCTGACCGCGGAGGCCGAGGACCACCTGGTGCGCCTGGCCGGCGGGGACGCCCGGCGGGCGCTCACCACGCTGGAGGCGGCGGCCGGGGCGGCGCTGGAGAAGGGCGAGCCGAGCATCACGCTGGCCACCACCGAGACGGCGGTCAACCAGGCGGCGGTGCGCTACGACAAGGACGGCGACCAGCACTACGACGTGGCGAGCGCGCTGATCAAGTCGATCCGCGGCAGCGACGTGGACGCCACCCTGCACTACCTGGCCCGGATGATCGAGGCGGGGGAGGACCCGCGGTTCATCGCTCGCCGGCTGATGATCTCGGCTAGCGAGGACGTCGGCCTGGCCGACCCGACGGCCCTGCAGACGGCGGTGGCGGCGGCCCAGGCGGTGGCCCTGATCGGCTTCCCGGAGGCCCGGATCATCCTCTCCCAGGCGGCCATCGCGCTGGCCCTGGCGCCCAAGTCCAACGCCGCCTACCTGGCGATCGACGCGGCGCTGGCGGACGTCCGGCAGGGCCTGGCGGGCGCCGTCCCGTCCCACCTGCGGGACGCGCACTACGGCGGCGCGGGCAAGCTCGGCCACGGCAAGGGCTACCGCTACCCGCACGACCTGCCGGAGGGCATCGCCGCCCAGCAGTACGCGCCGGACGCGGTGCACGGCCGGGAGTACTACCAGCCGACCAGGCGCGGCGGCGAGGCGCGGTACGCGGAGGTCGTGGAGTGGACGCGCGGGCGGCTGCGCGGGGAGCGCAGGGTGGAGAAGAAGGCCGAGCAGAAGGCGGAGCAGAAGCCGCGGAAGGCGGCCGCGCCGGCCGAGGAGCAGCCCGGGGAAAAGGGCGAGTGATCCACCGGTATACTCGATCGGAGTGCCATGTCCCGGGACGGCGGCGGGGGAGACCCCACCGACCGGCCGCACCAGCGGGACACCGGCCGTAGGCCCCCTCGAGGGGCCCGCACCAGGAGCGTCGCGCACCGTTTCGGTGTCGCGGACGGGCCCGGATTCCGGGCCGGTCCGTGTGACCAGCACTTCCGTGCCCGGCTCCGGAGAGCGGCTGACCGCATCGCCTCGGCGATGGGTTGTCTCCGGGTCGCGAGATGCGACCTCCGTCAACACCTGGTGAAGCCGTATTCGTAAGCAAGGAAGGTTTGGTTCATGGCGAACCAGAAGCGTCCCAAGGTCAAGATCGCGCGTGCGCTCGGCGTGCCGCTGACCCCGAAGTCCGTCAAGTACTTCGAGGCCCGCCCGTACCCGCCCGGCCAGCACGGCCGTGGCCGCAAGCAGAACTCGGACTACAAGGTCCGTCTGCTCGAGAAGCAGCGTCTGCGCGCCCAGTACGACCTGAGCGAGAAGCAGATGGCGCGCGCGTTCGACCGCGCGAAGAAGGCCGAGGGCAAGACCGGTGAGGCGCTCGTCGCCGACCTGGAGACCCGTCTGGACTCCCTGGTCCTGCGTTCGGGCATCGCCCGCACCATCTACCAGGCCCGCCAGATGGTCGTCCACGGCCACATCGAGGTCAACGGCGGCAAGGTCAACAAGCCGTCGTTCCAGATGAAGCCGGGCTTCGTGGTCACCGTCCGCGAGCGCTCCAAGGAGAAGGTCCCCTTCCAGGTCGCCCGTGAGGGTGGCTACGCGGGTGAGGGCCAGACCCCGAAGTACCTCGAGGTCAACCTGAAGGCCCTGGCCTTCCGCCTGGACCGTGCGCCGCAGCGCAAGGAGGTCCCGGTGATCTGTGACGAGCAGCTGGTCGTCGAGTACTACTCGCGCTGACCCGGTTCCGCTCTTCGCGACACCACGAGCGAGCCCCCGCCGCCTTTCGAGGCGACGGGGGCTCGCCCCTTTTCCGCTGTTCCCGCGGTTCCTCCCGCTGCCGTCAGATGCTCTCGCCGGCCATCGCGGCGGCCAGCCGCAGGTGCGGGCGGGCCTCCTCGGCGCGGCCCTGGCGCTCCAGGGTGCGGCCGAGCATCAGCCGGGCGTAGTCCTCGGCCGGGTCGGCCTCCAGGATCCGCAGCAGCTCGGCCTCGGCGCGCCGCAGCTGGGCCGAGTGGAAGTAGCTGCGGGCCAGCAGCATCCGGACCGAGAGGTTGGTCGGCTCCTCGGCCAGGACGCCTTCGAGCATGCGGGCCGCGTCGGTGTACGCCTTGGAATCGAAGTAGAACTTCGCCATGCGGTACTCGTTGGCGGCGTTGTGGACGGCCATGGTGCTCCTTCCGAGCAGTTCCTTGCCTCCTCAAGCAATCGGCAAGTTTCAACTATTCCGCACCGCCGAGGGCGCCGGCGCGGGCGGCACCGCGCGGGGATCCGGCACCGGCTCCGCGCCCTCCGCCGCGCCCCCGCCGCCGAGCGCCCGGGCGACCGCCGCGTCCAGGTCCAGCAGGGTGCCGGCCTCGTAGCACTCCTCGTACTCCTGGGCGCTCAGCCCGGCCAGGGCCCGCTCCGCGCACTCCTGGTGCGGGCCGAAGAAGTTCCGCGAGCCCAGGAACGGGTTGCCGACCGCGCGCCAGATCCGGTGCGCGGCCCCCTGGAGCACCCGCGCCTCGCGCAGGTCGCCCGGCTCGCCCGGGCGGCTCGGCTCGGTCTCCAGCAGCGCCAGCAGGTCGATGCCCAGCACGATGCCGAGCAGGTCGCGGAAGAGGTGGTTCAGCCGCACGCACTCCCGGGCCAGCATCCGGGCGGGCTGGACGGCGCCGTCCAGCCAGTGCGAGTACGCCATCGCGTAGAGCACGTACCCGTAGGCCCACTGCTCGCCGTGCTCCTCGCACAGCTCGCGGGCCTGGCCGAACCAGAGCTCGCCGCTGTCCAGGTCGCCCTGGAACAGGTAGGCCAGGCCCAGCTCCAGCATGGCCATCACCACGTTGCTGTTGAGCTCGCCGATGGTCCGGTAGTGCCAGAGCGCCTCCTCGAACAGCTCGGCGGCCCGGTCGGGGTCGTCGCCGACCAGGGCGACGCAGCCCTGGCGGTGGACGGCGTGGGCCAGGGCCCGGTCGTCGCCGGTGTTCAGGGCCTGGCGGCGGCACTCCTCCAGCGCCGGGCGGGCGAAGCCGAGGTCGCCCTGGAGGGTGGCCGTGTAGCCGGTCACCCAGAGCGCCTTGGCCCGGGCCTCGGTGGGCTCGCGGTCCAGGGCGAGCGCCCGGTCCAGCCAGTGCCGGCCCTCGCCGAGGTGGCCGCAGCCGATCCAGTAGAACCAGAGGGTGCCGGCCAGCAGCAGGGCGATCTGCTCCTCGCCGGGCTCGGCGAGGCAGAACTCCAGCGCCGCGCGGAGGTTGCCGTGGGCCAGCTGGGTGCGCTCGGCGGTCTCCGCCTGCCGGGGGCCGAACCACTCGACCTCGCCCCAGGTGGCGACGCCCAGGTACCAGTCCCGGTGGCGGCGCAGCAGCCGCGGCTCCTCGCCTGCGGCCCGCAGCCACTGGCCGCCGTACTCGCGCAGGGTGTCCAGCAGCCGGAAGCGCACGCCGAAGGCGCTGTCCTCGCGCAGCACCACGGACTTGGCGACCAGCTCGTCGAGCAGGTCGAGCACCTCTTCGGCCTCGATGCCCTCGCCGGCGCAGACGTACTCGGCGGCCTCCAGGTCGAAACCGCCGGCGAAGACCGACAGGCGGGCCCAGAGTAAACGTTCCTGCACGGTGCAGAGCTCATGGCTCCAACCGATCGTCGTGCGCAGCGCCCGGTGCCGGGGCAGAGCCGTCCGGGAGCCGCCGGTGAGCAGCCGGAAGCGGTCGTCCAGCCGGGCGGTGACCTGCTCCACCGACAGCGCGCGCAGCCGGCCGGCGGCCAGCTCCACGGCCAGCGGGATGCCGTCCAGCCGGCGGCAGAGCAGCGCGACCGCCTCCGCGTTGTCCTCCGTCACCTCGAAGGACGGCAGCACCGCCCGGGCCCGGTCGGCGAACAGCCGCACCGCGTCCGGCAGCGCGCCCGACCGCACCGGGCCGGCGGGCGCCGGGCCGACCGGCAGCGGCGCGAGGGTCAGCAGGTGCTCGCCCGAGGCCCGCAGCGCGGTGCGGCTGGTGGTCAGCAGCCGCAGCTCTGGCAGCGCCCGCAGCAGCGCGTCGGCCAGCTCGGCGCAGGCCTCCACCAGGTGCTCGCAGCCGTCCAGCACCAGCAGCAGGCGCCGGCCGTCCAGCCGGTCGGTCAGGACGTCCAGCGGCGGACGGGCGCCGCCGTCGGTGAGCCGCAGCGCCTCCAGGACGGCGTGGCCGAGCAGCAGCCGGTCCTGCACGGGGGCCACGTCCACCAGCCAGGTGCCGTCCGGGAACGCGTCGGCCGCCCGGGCCGCCGCGCGCAGGGCCAGCCGGCTCTTGCCCACGCCGCCGGGCCCGGTGACCGTCACCAGCCGGGCCGTGGCCAGCAGGCCGGCCAGCTCGGCCAGCTCGCCCCGCCGCCCGACGAAGCCGGTCAGCTCGGCCGGCAGCCGGCCGGGCTCCGGCTCGGGCGGCCCCGCCTCGGGCTCCCCGGGCTCCGCTCTCCAGTCCCCGGCCAAGGGCTGCTCCCCGTGCTCCAGGCCGGACCGTCGCGGTCCGGACGTGCGTCGGGCCGTACGGGCGACGGCCTGCCAGGCAGAACGAGGTGACCGGCCGGTAGGTTACGCGCGCCGATCGCACACCCGACCGGATCGCCGGGGAGAGAACCCGGTCCGGAAACCGGGCGTCGGCGCGATAGGGTTCCCTCTGAAGAGCTGCAAGGCGAGGGAGCGCGCAAAGGTGTCCGTGGGAGAGCTGGCCGGATTGCTCGTCGCCGTCTTCTGGGCGGTCCTGGTCACCCTGCTCGCCGTGGTGCTGGTCCGCCTCTCCCGGGTCCTCAAGGAGGCCGCCGTCCTGGTCTCCGCCGTCACCGAGCAGGCCGTCCCGCTGCTGACCGACGCGGGCGCCGCGGTGCGCAGCGCCAACGAGCAGCTGGAGCGGGTGGACGAGATCACCGCCAACGTGCAGGACGCCGCCGCCAACGCCAACGCGCTCTCCTCCACCGTGGCCGCCACCCTGGGCGGACCGCTGGTGAAGGTCGCGGCGTTCAGCTACGGCGTGCGCAAGGCCGTCGCCCGGCAGCAGGGCGGCGTGCCGCCGACGCCCTCGCAGGCCGGCGAGCGCGAGGAGCTGGCCCGGCTGATCCGGGCCGAGGTCCGCGCCGCGACGGCGCCCAGGAACGGACTGTTCTCCCGGGTCCGGCGCGCGGTGAGGGGCTGACGGCATGGTGCGACGCATCTTCTGGATGGCGGTCGGCGCCGGCGCCACCGTCTGGGCCATGAACAAGGCCAACGAGGCCGTGCACCGGCTGACCCCGGACAGCCTCTCCGGCACCGCCGCCCGCGGCGCGCTGCACCTGGGCGACCTGGCCAAGCAGTTCGCCCAGGACGTGAAGGCCGGCATGGCCGAGCGCGAGGAGCAGCTGAAGGACGACCTCGGGCTGCACGGCACCGCCGTGGTGGAGCCCCGCGGCGACCGCCGGGTCCTGCGCGGCGAGCCGCAGTACCGAGCTATCTCGGCGGCGCCCGGTAGCCCGGCCGCCGCCCTGCCTCCGTCCCGCAGCGCCCGTACCACCCCCCAGACCACTGAAGAAACGCCCCGCCGCGCCCTGCCGCCGCGGGGCGGCACCCCGAACCGGAAGGACCACTAATGGAGTCGGCTGAGATCCGCCGCCGCTGGCTGCGCTTCTTCGAGGAGCGCGGCCACACCGTCGTTCCGTCGGCGTCCCTGGTCGCCGACGACCCCACCCTGCTGCTCGTCAACGCCGGCATGGTGCCGTTCAAGCCCTACTTCCTGGGCGAGGTCAAGCCGCAGTTCTCGCGCGCCACCAGCGTCCAGAAGTGCGTGCGCACCCTGGACATCGAGGAGGTCGGGAAGACCACCCGGCACGGCTCCTTCTTCCAGATGTGCGGCAACTTCTCCTTCGGCGACTACTTCAAGGAAGGAGCCATCAAGTTCGCCTGGGAGCTGCTCACCACTCCCGTCGCGGACGGTGGCTACGGCCTGGAGAAGGAGAAGCTCTGGATCACCGTCTACAAGGACGACGACGAGGCCGAGCAGATCTGGCGTGACGTCATCGGCGTGCCCTCGGAGCGCATCCAGCGCCTGGGCATGAAGGACAACTTCTGGTCGATGGGCGTCCCCGGCCCGTGCGGCCCGTGCTCGGAGATCAACTACGACCGCGGCCCCGCGTACGGCGAGGAGGGCGGCCCGGCCGTCAACGGCGAGCGCTACCTGGAGATCTGGAACCTGGTCTTCATGCAGTACGAGCGCGGCCACGGCGACGGCAAGGACGGTTTCGAGATCCTCGGCGACCTGCCGAGCCGGAACATCGACACCGGCCTCGGCCTGGAGCGCCTCGCCGCCATCCTGCAGGGCGTCGACAACCTCTTCGAGATCGACACCAGCCGGATGATCCTCGACCGCGCCGCCGAGCTCACCGGCCACACCTACGGCGCCGACCACAAGGCGGACGTCTCGCTGCGCGTGGTCACCGACCACATCCGCACCGCGCTGATGCTGATCGGCGACGGCGTCACCCCCGGCAACGAGGGCCGCGGCTACGTGCTGCGCCGCATCCTGCGCCGCGCCATCCGCAACATGCGCCTGCTGGGCGCCACCGGCGTGGTGGCCAAGGACCTCACCGACATCGCCATCAAGGCGATGGCCCCGCAGTACCCGGAGCTGGAGAGCGACCGCAAGCGCATCGAGACGGTCGTCGTCGGCGAGGAGGCGGCCTTCCTCCAGACCCTGAAGGCCGGCACCAACCTGCTGGACGCCGCGGTCACCGAGACCAAGCAGTCCGGCGGCGCGGTGCTCTCCGGCGACCAGGCGTTCAAGCTGCACGACACCTACGGCTTCCCGATCGACCTCACCCTGGAGATGGCCGAGGAGCAGGGCCTCCAGGTGGACGAGGCCGGCTTCCGCCGCCTGATGCAGGAGCAGCGGGACCGCGCCAAGGCCGACGCCAAGGCCAAGAAGATGGGCCACGCCGACGTCGCCGCGTACCGCGAGGTCGCCGACACGTCCGGTGCCAGCGTCTTCACCGGCTACTCGCTCACCGAGGGCGAGGCCACCGTGGTCGGCCTGCTGGTGGACGGCGTCCCGGCGCCGGCTGCCTCCGAGGGCGACGAGGTCGAGATCATCCTCGACCGCACCCCGTTCTACGCCGAGGGCGGTGGCCAGCTCGCCGACCAGGGCCGGATCCGGCTGGAGTCCGGCGCGGTGGTGGAGATCCGCGACGTGCAGCAGCCCGTCCCGGGCGTCATCGTGCACTCCGGCGGGGTGCTGTTCGGCGAGGTCGTGCTGGGCGCCTCGGCGTACGCCACGATCGACACCGAGCGCCGCCGGGCGATCGCCCGCGCCCACTCGGCCACCCACCTGACCCACCAGGCGCTGCGCGACGCGCTCGGCCCGACGGCCGCCCAGGCCGGCTCCGAGAACGCCCCCGGCCGCTTCCGCTTCGACTTCGGCTCGCCCGCCGCCGTTCCCGGCAGCGTGCTGGTCGACGTCGAGCAGAAGATCAACGACGTGCTGACCCGCGAGCTGGAGGTCACCGCCGAGGTCATGACGATGGACCAGGCCCGCAAGGCCGGCGCCATCGCGATGTTCGGCGAGAAGTACGGCGACGAGGTCCGGGTCGTCACCATCGGCGACTTCTCCAAGGAGCTGTGCGGCGGCACCCACGTCGGCAACACCGCCCAGCTGGGCCTGGTGAAGCTGCTCGGCGAGTCCTCGATCGGCTCCGGCGTGCGCCGCGTCGAGGCGCTGGTCGGCAGCGACGCCTACCGGTTCCTGGCCCGTGAGCACACCGTGGTCGCCCAGCTCACCGAGCTGGTCAAGGGCCGTCCGGAGGAGCTGCCGGAGAAGATCTCGGGCATGCTCGCCAAGCTCAAGGACGCCGAGAAGGAGATCGAGCGCTTCCGCGCCGAGAAGGTGCTGGCCGCCGCGGCGGGCCTGGCCGACTCGGCCGAGGACGTGCACGGCATCGCCGTGGTCGCCGCGCAGGTCGCCGACGGCGTGGGCGCGGACGAGCTGCGCAAGCTGGTCCTGGACGTGCGCGGCCGCCTCGGCTCGCGCCCGGCCGTGGTCGCCGCCTTCACCGTGGCGAACGACCGCCCGCTGACCGTGATCGCCACCAACGAGGACGCCCGCGGCCGCGGCATCAAGGCCGGCGAGCTGGTCCGGACCGCCGCCAAGACCCTCGGCGGCGGCGGTGGCGGCAAGGACGACGTCGCCCAGGGCGGCGGCTCCAACCCGGCCGCGGTCGGCGAGGCCATCGCCGCGGTGCTCGGCCTGGTCGCGGAGCGCGCCAGCTGATGGAGCTCGAGGAGAGGCCCTTCCGACGGGGGCGGCGGATCGCCGTCGACGTCGGGGACGCCCGGATCGGGGTCGCGTCCTGCGACCCCGACGGGGTGCTCGCCACGCCCGTGGAGACCGTCCCGGCCGGGGTGAAGTCGCAGGCCAGGATCGCCGCCATCGTCGAGGAGTACGACGCGATGGAGGTGATCGTCGGGCTGCCGCGTTCGCTCAGCGGCAAGGAGGGCCCGGCGGCGGAGAAGGTCCGGGCGTACGCGACCCGGCTGGCGAACCGGCTCTACCCGGTGCCGGTGCGGCTGGTGGACGAGCGGATGTCGACCGTCACCGCGACCCACGGGCTGCGCGCCTCGGGGGTCAAGGCGAAGAAGGGCCGCTCGGTGGTCGACCAGGCCGCCGCGGTGGTGATCCTGCAGACCGCCCTTGAGTCCGAACGGGTGAGCGGACGCCCGCCCGGTGAGAGCGTCGAGGCGGTCGGCTGACCGGTCTGATCTAACGTCCCGTTGAGGGGTCCGTGCGGACGCGGCCCCACCGGCCCCATTTAGTTGGGATACGTGTGGGTTTTGGTTGGTTTGAATTAGAAA